>NZ_JBHRSA010000018.1:0-44548 GCF_042643145.1 Virgibacillus xinjiangensis | reverse complement strand
TTCCATATAATCAATAAGTGGTTGAAAAATTGTAACTAGAATTTACACAACAATGAGGACTTGACTCAGGAGGCGCGGGTTATCCGCCGGAGCGTGAGGATATCGGCAGGAGGCGCAGGAAATCGGCAGGAGGCGCGTGAAATCGGCCGGAGCGTGAGGATATCAGCAGGAGGCGCAGGAAATCGGCAGGAGGCGCGGTTTATCCGCGGGAGCGTGAGGGTATCAGCAGGAGGCGCAGGAAATCGGCAGGAGACGCGTGAAATCCGCGGGAGCGTGAGGAAATCGGCAGGAGGCGCGTGAAATCAGCAGGAGCGCGATTTACCCCGCTCACCAACCCCCCAAAAGCCACACAAAAAGGCTTCCACTCCAACCGGGAGCGGAAGCCTTTTCCAGTTAAACTTCCAGGTAGTTTGGGATATCTTCTCTTGGCAGCAGGTTGCCGACGAAGAATTCGCCGAACTCCCCGTAGCGGGAACTTACTTCATCAAAACGCATTTCATATACAATTTTCTTGAATTGGAGCGGCTCATGCGCAAACAAGGTGACGCCCCACTCCCAGTCATCAAGGCCGATGGAGCCGGTAATGACCTGGGTCACTTTGCCAGCATATTTCCGGCCGGTCTTGCTGTGCTCGTACAGCATTTTTCCGCGCTCGTCCTTTTCCAGTGTGTACCAGTTTTCATCACCGGTACGGCGTCTGTCCATTGGGTAGAAGCAAATGTGCTCCCACTTCGGCAGGATCGGTTTCAGACGTTTCTGTGTCTCCGGCAGGGTTTCCGGATCAACGCCGTCCTTGGCTGGGCGGTATTTGGACAATTCCACCACAGATACATAGGAATGTGCCGGCAGCAGGAATTCCCCCATTTTGGATTTATTCAATTCGGTTTCCATATCGGACAGCTCGTCCATGGTCGGGCGGAGGAACATAAAGATGAGGTCTGCTTTCTGGCCGACCACTTTGTGCAGCACCTGGCTTCCGTTTCCTGCTTCTTCCACCTCCTCCCATTTGGCAATCAGCTGATCCAGGCTGTCGATGGCTTCTTTCCGCTCAGCTTCGGATGCCAGCTTCCATGATGTCCAGTCAATGGTGCGCAGATCGTGCAAGCTGTACCAGCCGTCCATGGTTTCGACTGCTTCTACCATATCTATCTCTCCTTCATTGTTTCAAAATGATTTTATGTTTTTAGTCTATCATAATTAGGGAATCATAATCATATGTGAAGCCTCCCTGTCACAGGAATTTCCCATTATTGTCACGAACGTGTCCAGGTTGATTTCTTTCATAAATCATGAAAATCCTTTATGATGGGGTAGATGCAGCTAGGAGGAATGACAAATGAGCAATTTATTTGATGAATTAAAAGCCAAAGTGGAAACAAAAAATAAAAAGATCGTGTTCCCGGAAGGTTTGGATGAGCGTATCCTGAAAGCGGCCAGCCAGCTAGGTGCTGCGGGGATCCTCACACCGATCCTGATCGGGGATAAAACAGAAATCAAACAGAAAGCAGAGGATGTCGGTGTCGATGTCGGCACGGCAGAAATCCTTGACCCGAAGGAATTCCCAGAGTTCGACCTCATGGTAGAGACCTTTGTGGAACGCCGGAAAGGGAAAGCGAGCGAAGAGGACGCTCGAAAGATTCTCCAGGATGAGAACTACTTCGGTACGATGCTCGTATATATGAACCAGGCGGACGGCCTCGTCAGCGGTGCTGCCCATTCAACAGCAGACACGGTTCGTCCAGCACTTCAAATCATCAAAACCAAGGAAGGCGTCAAGAAAACATCCGGTGTCTTCATCATGGTGAAAGATGATGAGAAGTATGTGTTTGCGGACTGCGCCATCAACATTTCCCCTGACAGCCAGGATTTGGCGGAAATTGCCGTAGAAAGTGGCATTACCGGCAAGCTGTTCGGCGTGGACCCAAGGGTTGCCATGCTCAGCTTCTCCACGAAAGGTTCCGCGAAATCAGAGGAAACCGAAAAAGTGACCGAAGCCTTGCAGATTGCCCGGGAAAAAAATCCGGACCTCATCATTGATGGGGAATTCCAATTCGACGCTGCCTTTGTGCCGAGTGTAGCAGAGAAAAAAGCGCCGGACTCCATTCTGAAAGGGGATGCCAATACGTTCATCTTCCCAAGTCTGGAAGCCGGGAACATCGGCTACAAAATCGCCCAGCGTCTGGGTGGCTATGAAGCGGTAGGACCGATACTCCAAGGGCTGAATGCACCGGTGAATGATCTGTCCCGTGGCTGCAGCTCGGAAGATGTCTACAATCTTGCCCTGATTACAGCGGCACAATCAGAATAAAGAAAAGAAAAAAGCTGGAGTGGTTGGATGCCGCTTCAGCTTTTTTCATTGGTGCCTAATGCCTTACTCTTGCATGGCTGCTATATCTTCGTTCCGTTTTTTCATCAATTTCATGCGCTTCTTGAACGATTGCTCCTCTTCCGGGGAAAAATCATCTGTGACAATTTCCTCGCTAAGGTCCTCCAATGCTTGGTGGACCCGTTCCTTCATATCCTCCACCGTCAGTTTTCGGGCGAGCAGTTCAGACAGCGATCCCATCACTTCCGGTTTCACTTCCGGATAGTCGAACTTGGTCGGCTCACCTTTTTTGCTGAGCTGGTAGAATTCACGGATCAGGGAGGCCCTCCGGTGACTGTCTCCTTCGACATCGAGGTAGATTTGAATGGCAGCACCGTCTTTGACACGGCGCTGGGAAATTCCTGCAAACTTTCTGCCGCTGATGCTCAGGTCAAAGTCGCCTGGGCAGTAGGAGCCTTCTATTTCATATGCCTCAATTTCATCGGTGAGGTCGTTCAGCATATACTGCACAAAACTTACCATTGCTTCGTAACATTCATGGATGGATATATCTTTGACACCCGGTAGGACGAGGGAGATATTCAATACCCCTTCATCCAAGGCCACGGCAAGCCCGCCTGAATTGCGGACAACAACATGGTAGCCTTCAGCTGCAAGGAACCCCACCCCTTCCTGGATATGGGGCAGGCGTGCATCGGGGATGCCGAGCACGATGGTGTCCGTGTGCACCCAGAGGCGGACAGCCGGCGGAGAGGCATGGTCGCTGATGGAGAGGGCAAGGGCATCATCCACCGCAAAAGATGTCATTGCTGTATAGGGCTCGTCATAAAAAAATTTTTTTGTTGAATGGTCCAAGTGCCGAAAAGTCGTGTGGCTCACGATTTCCTTCCAGTTTTTCATAGCTGACCTCGCTTATCATTGTCTCGTTGACTCTTTTTTCATCTGCCTACTTATTATATACTAATTACTAGTAAATCGTCGAAAAGAAACGGGTGGAATTTACATGGCATACAAGGATGAACAATTGAATGAGGAGAAGGTGTTCAAAGACCCCGTCCACCGCTATGTCCACGTCAAGGACAGGGTGATCTGGGATCTGATTGCTTCCCCGGAATTCCAGCGTCTGCGCCGGATCAAACAGCTGGGGACGACCAACTATACCTTTCATGGAGCAGAGCACAGCCGTTTCAACCACTCCCTCGGTGTCTATGAAATAGTCCGGAGAATTCTCTACAATTTTCAGGACAGGCCGAAATGGAACAAGGAAGAACGGCTGCTTTGCCTGTGTGCGGCGCTTCTGCATGATCTCGGGCATGGACCTTTTTCCCATTCCTTTGAAAAAGTCTTCAAGTTGGATCATGAAGATTTCACCCGGCGGATTATTTTAGGGGATACCAGGGTAAACAGGATTTTAGAGCGAGTAGATGAAGGTTTTGCACAGAAGGTTGCGGATGTCATTGCCAAAACCTACCCGGACAAGCTTGTCGTCAGTCTGATATCCAGCCAGATTGATGCCGACCGCATGGATTATCTGCAGCGTGATGCCTATTTCACTGGTGTGAGCTACGGACATTTTGACATGGAGCGGATTCTCCGGGTGATGCGGCCATTGGAAGACCAAGTAGTGATCAAGTCGACCGGCATGCATGCAGTGGAGGATTATATCATGAGCCGGTACCAGATGTACTGGCAAGTATATTTCCATCCTGTCACAAGAAGTGCAGAGGTGATTCTGTCGAAAATCCTGCACCGGGCCAAGTACCTGTATGAGAAGGAGGATTTCACCTTCAAGCTGCAGCCGACCCATTTCATTTCCTTCTTCCAAGGGGATGTGGACCTGGAAGAATATTTGAAGCTGGACGAAATGATCGTCCATTATTATTTCCAGCTTTGGCAGGAAGAGGATGATGCCATCCTCCGTGATCTGTGCGAACGGTTCATGAACCGTCGTCTGTTCAAATATATAGAATTCAACCCGAACCTGCAGATGAGGGAATGGATGGAATTGCACCGTCTGTTCATGGAAGCTGGGATGGATCCGGAATATTATCTGGTTGTCGATTCATCCTCCGACCTTCCCTATGATTTTTACCGGCCAGGGGAAGAGGAAGAGCGGCTTCCGATCCATCTGCAGATGCCGAACAACGAACTGAAGGAGCTGTCCAGGAATTCCGATATCGTAGAGGCGATCTCCGGCAAGAAACGGACGGATCATAAATTGTACTTTCCAAAGGATTTATTGGATGCTCTGACAGATGAACATAAGAAACAGCGCATGTATGAAATTTTATATGGGCAGGGAGAGATAGTAGATGCTGACTAATCATGCGAGATTGATGCAGTTTTTTACGGAAGCCGATGAGCTGACCGGGCGGAAGAAGCTGCAGAAAATGATTTACATTATGCAGAAATGCAACATGCCGTTTGAGGAAAAATATGAGTTCCACTTCTACGGGCCATACTCCGAAGAATTGACACTCCGGGTCGAAGAGTTATGCAACCTCGGTTTTGTGAGCGAAGTGAAAGAGGAT
The DNA here is from genome assembly GCF_042643145.1 of Virgibacillus xinjiangensis. NCBI lineage: Bacteria > Bacillati > Bacillota > Bacilli > Caryophanales > Bacillaceae > Virgibacillus > Virgibacillus xinjiangensis. The sequence goes on along the minus strand of NZ_JBHRSA010000018.1, from coordinate 39,691 downwards.
AAAGGGAACTATTCCCAATACCGTTATACTGTTACAAAGGACGGCCGTTCCTTTCTCCAGCAGTTCTCCAGTGAGATGCCGAACTTGGAGGAATATGTATCCTTGATGCAGGATAAAAGCTCCCGGTTTCTGGAGCTGGTGTCGACGATCATGTATTTCGACCATCTGCCACTAGAGGAGAATATCGAAAAAGTCCATACCGTCAAACCGAAACAGAAATACACAGAGGAAGAAATCGAGGAAGCCCTCCAGTTCATCGACCGATTGAAGCAGTAATGATTAAATGGACAAGCCGCCCGCTGGCATCGGAGGGAACCCGCTCATGTCCAGCGTTTCTTCTTGCTTTCCTTTGAGCCCCGCCATTAGGAAATGGGATAGGCGCTGTGCTACAATGGGGAAAAAGACGTCTAAGGAGGGCTTATAGGTGAGTTCTGATCAGCCGAAGAAGAAAAATTCATTCACCATTATCAAGGATGATTCCACCGACGGACATGGTGGTTATGGAGGCGGGGCAATCAGCCTGGAAAACATGTCCTCTGTAATTGTGGACCCGAATGAAGACACAGCCTATGTCGATATGGGTGCCATGCACGCCCGCAGTGAGGTGGAACGCAGGGTCAAGTTCCAGCCGGACAAGGATGCAGTACCGAACGGAAAGCTGTATTGGATTGTCTGGGTCAATACAGAACGCGGCGAGAATGGCCCGTATTATGCAGGGGTGACAGGCTGTGAAATCCGGGTGGACCGTTCGATCAAGCGTGCCTACAAATCTATGCCGGAACATGTGACACGTATGGAGAAGGCCTTGAAAGGCAAGATAATCGTCGAGCATATGGACGATCATTCCAAAAACCTGTTGCGTGATTTCCTGAAAGAATTCAATGAGGAAATGTGGAACAACTCGACGGATGAATTGAAAGAGGCGCTTCCGGAATCGTGACCATTTTGTGACCGAATTATGAATAAATAATTAAAATGTTGTACTTTGCCGAATAAATTTGTAAAATATTAGTACATGGGCTGACTCATGTATTACTAGGACGAAAAGAAGCCGACAAACAGGGGAGCGGACCCCTTGGATTGTCGGCTTCTTTTTATGTTAATATCCAGAACAAAATCCCCGTCCTTTTTAGAAAAGCAGTTCAAACCATTTCTCGACGATTCCCTTTTCTTTTTTTTCCTCCTGTTGGAATTCTTCTTGATGATAATGCTCGGAGCAGTACTGCCGAGGCTCTGTCCCTTTTTCGAAATACATGACCCGGCTGGCATTGCAGTATGGTGTTGCCCGTTCACCTGTTTCCGGGTCGACCGGGATTCCGACCACACCGGGAGGAGCAGAGAAATTCTGTTGTTCCTTCCCTTCATGTGCCCCTTCCATGAATCCTGCCCAGATTTTCTTGGCATATCGGGTTTCCGGCACCTTATCCATGGACCGGTTGTCATCATAGCCGACCCATACACCTGTGACCAGGGAGGGGCTATAGCCGACCATCCAGCTGTCGCTGGCAGTTGTCCCGGACTTTCCGGCATAGATATGGGTGAGCTCTCCAGCGATTGGTGAACCGGTCACAGCCATGTAGCCGTCCAGTTCACGGTCGAAGATCCCTGTCAGCATATGGGTGAGGATGAAGGCTGTTTTCGCGTCCAGCACTTGTTCTCCTTCTTCTTGTTCTCGCTCGTACAATGTCTTGCCATGCCTGTCGATGATTTTTTTGACGGTATGGCTTTGAACTTCCTCTCCACCGTTCGCCAGCAAGCTGTAGGCCTGCACCATTTCTTCGACGGTCACGGCTGCTGTTCCCAGGGCAAGGGAAGGGACGGCAGGTAGTTTGCTGGTGAATCCGAAGTCCTTTGCTGTTTCGACAAGCATCTCGGAACCGAGATACATATTGGTTTTCACGGCGTAAACATTATCGGATAAAGCAATTGCCTGGGCCAGTGTGATCTCTTCATTCGCATAATAGTCATGGTAGTTGCTCGGCTGATAGACCTCCCCATCCTCCAATCGGAAGGAAGTCGGTTTGCTCATCAGCATGGTTGCCGGTGTGTAGCCATTTTCAAGGGCAGCATAGTATAGGAACGGCTTGAAGGAGGATCCGGGCATCCTGCGGGCGGACGTTGCCCGGTTGAAACTGCTCGTTTCATAATCCCTGCCCCCGCTCATGGCCCTCACCGCCCCATTTTCCGGATCCATGGCAAGTGCACCTGCCTGGGCTTCGCTGGTGGAATGGAATTCTTCTTCCAGCTCACTCTCCAGCTTTTCCTGTTGTTCCATGTTCAGGGTGGTATGTATCCCATAGCCGCCAGACCGGACATCTTCCTGTTCCATATCCAAAATCTCCGCAGCTTCAGACAGGGCAGCATCTTGGAAGTACGGAGCTTTTTGATCGACTTCCCGCGTTTGCTTGGGTGCATACGTAAGCTTTTGGTCTACAGCCTGTTGGTAGGCGGTCTCGGTGATGGCCCCGTGCTCCAGCATAATGGACAGTATTTGATTCTGCCGGTTCTCTGCATTTTCTTCATCATTCCAGGGTGAATAGTAGGTTGGACCCTTCGGAATGGCTGCCAGCATGCTCGCTTCGGCAAGACTTACATCTTCCGCTGATTTCCGGAAGAACAATTGGCTTGCTGCTTCCGCCCCGTAAGCACCGTGCCCATAGTAAACAGAATTCAAATACCCCTCCAGAATCTCATCTTTTGTATAGAACATCTCCAGTCGGATGGTATAGAACGCTTCTTTCAGTTTCCTGGACCATGTTTTTTCATGGGAAAGATAGAGATTCCTGGCATACTGTTGGGTCAGGGTGCTTGCCCCTTCCTTCAGCCTTCCGCTTTGGATATTCTTCCACATGGCTCCTGCGATCCGCTTGAAATCGAAACCTGGGTGGTCATAGAAATGCTGGTCTTCCACAAGAATGGTGGCGGCAACCAAGTCAGAACTCAATTCATCTAGTTCCTTCCAATCATTGCTCTTTCTTCTGCTCTCCTCGCCGAATACTTCCCCCGCATCATCGTAGTATACGGTGTTTTGTTCGTCGGTAAGCGGTGGAGGACCCAGCAGATAGCTGACCCCATATACGCCGGCAAGCAGCAGTACTCCAAGCAATACCAGCCGAATGCCTGCTTTCCATATAAAACGTCTAGTTTTCTTTCCCATTATGATTTCTCCTATAGGTGTGCATTACTACCATTATGGGAAAAGATAGGGGTAAATAAACCATTCGTACGGGCAGATGAGGAAAACTTTCTTCTATCGTATTGCGAACGGCTGACATTTATCGCTATAATGATACAATAACGACTAGAGGCGAAACAGAGGAGATATTATGGGTCTACAGTTTAAGGAAGTATCCGTGGAACTTCGCACCATTATTGATGATAACGGACAGATGGAGTACAACACCGTCAAGCAGCCGGGGAAATTCTACCGGAAAGGTAAACTGGATGTCATCACGTTTGAGGAAAAGACAGAGGACCAGGCTGTGACCGATAACCTGATTACCATTCAGCCCGAAAAGGTCACGATCAAACGAACAGGCCTGGTGAAGATGAACCAGAAGTTCACCGCGAACGGAACGACGGAAAATCTCTATCATCATCCCCATGGGAAAATACATATGGAGACATATACCAACAACATTTTCTATCAGTCGGTAGAGGATGAGGATGCTGGTTATTTGAAGATTTCCTACCATGTCAAACTGAATGGGCAGGAAGAGCGCAAGCATCAACTAGAGCTGATCATTACCGAGGAGGAAAGCAAATGAACGTCCTGGCACAAACAGAAGAAACACTGAAGAAAGAAATAGCGGCTGCCGTCACAGGTGCAGGCCTGGCAACAGCCGAAGAGCTACCGGAAATCATTCTGGAAAAACCGAAGGACAAGGCCCACGGTGATTTTGCGACCAATATCGCCATGCAGCTGGCCCGGATCGCTAAAAAGGCACCAAGGCAGATTGCCGATGACATCGTCAACCAACTGGACCAATCCCAGGCATCCATAGAGAAAGTGGAAATTGCCGGCCCCGGCTTCATCAATTTCTTTATGAAGAATGACTTTCTAGGCGACGTCATTCCGTCTATCCTTGAGGCTGGCAGCAGCTACGGAAAAACAAATGCAAGGAATGGCGAGAGTGTCCAAGTGGAGTTCGTATCCGTCAATCCGACTGGGAAGCTCCACCTCGGCCATGCCCGCGGCGCGGCATTCGGAGACGTGCTTTGCAATGTCTTGGCAGCAGCAGGCTATGAAGTGGAACGGGAATACTACATCAATGATGCCGGAAACCAGATCGACAATTTGGCACTGTCCGTGGAAACGCGGTATCTGCAGGCACTGGGCCGTGATGCCGAGATGCCGGAGGACGGTTACCGCGGCAAGGATATTGCGGAAATCGGCAAAGCCCTCAGTGAGGAATACGGGGAAAAATGGGCAGATGCCGATCAAGCAGAGCGCCTGGAATTTTTCAAAGAATACGGCCTGAAACATGCCCTTGGCAACATTGAAAAAGACCTCGCCGATTTCGGTGTGCATTTCGACAACTGGTTCTCGGAAAGGTCTCTCTATAAAGACGGAAAAATCACCGATGCCTTGAAGAAATTGGAAGAGGGCGGCTATACGTACGAAAAAGACGGGGCCACCTGGTTCCGTACCACCGACCTTGGCGATGACAAGGACCGCGTGCTGATCAAGCAGGACGGAAATTACACGTACCTGACACCGGACATCGCCTACCACCAGAACAAACTGGACCGCGGCTTTGATAAGATCATCAATGTCTGGGGTGCCGACCATCACGGCTATATCACCAGAATGCGTGCGGCCATCCAGGCTCTCGGCTATTCGGCGGATAAGTTCGATGTGAAGATCATCCAGATGGTCAACCTGTTTGAACAAGGAGAAAAACAGAAAATGAGCAAGCGTGCCGGCACAGCCGTTACGCTGAGGGAACTGATGGATGAAATCGGCAATGATGCAGTGCGTTATTTCTTCATCGCCCGCTCCAATGATTCCCAACTGGACTTCGATATCGACCTTGCACGGTCCCAGTCCAATGACAATCCCGTCTATTATGTGCAGTACGCCCACGCACGGATCTGCACCATGCTCGAACAAGCAAAAGCAAAAGGGATTGCCACCGATGGTGAATTCGATGCCTCATTGCTGACAGCGGAAAAGGAAGTAGACCTGCTGAAAAAACTCGGCGAGCTGCCGCAAGTGGTGGCAGAAGCTGCAGAGAAGCATACACCACAGAAGGTGACCAACTATGTATTCGACCTAGCCTCCCTGCTGCACAGCTTCTACAACGCCGAAAAAGTGCTGGACCCGGATCAGCCAGAACGGACAAGCGCCCGCATCGCCCTGATGAAGGCGGTTCGCACAACCATTGCCAACGCGCTCGACCTGATCGGTGTCAACGCGCCAGAAAAAATGTAACGGCTATATAGATGGAAAAAGAAGTACCGGAGACGGTGCTTCTTTTTATTTTAGTGGCCATAGCTGTCGGCCAAGCCTGAGGGATATCCGCTGGAGGAGGGTGGAATCAGCAGGAGGCGCTGGAAATCCGCGGGAGGTGAGAGGAATCGGCAGGAGGGCGAGGAAATCCGCGGGAGGTGAGAGGAATCAGCAGGACGCGCGGGAAATCCGCGGGAGGAGAGTGTAATCAGCAGGACGCACGGGAAATCCGCGGGAGGAGAGCGTAATCAGCAGGAGCGTGAGTATATCCGCGGGAGGAGAGAGGAATCGGCAGGAAGCGCGGGAAATTCGCCGAAGTCGAGCAGTATCGGCAGGAGGACGGACATATACGCCGTTCACAAGCAACATCGGCATCATCACACAGGAGCGGACGCACATATCAAACTCATCCAGTCCATATGAGCGGCAATCATTCTTTTAATAAAACTAAAAATACTCACATTTTACTGAAAATATTTCTTGACTGAATGATCATTCATATTTATAGTAGAGTTATAACATGTCAGCGCTGGTTTTCTATTATTTTGTAATCGCTATCATTCTGTAGAGAGCAGATTCAAAGGGGGAGCATTTTTCATGGACACATTTTTGCTGATTAACTGGGTTGCATTCCTTGCAATCACAGCGTACGGGCTCTACTTGTTTGGCAGAGTAGTAGCGACGAGGATCGCCTTCATCAAGCTGGGGAGGAAGTCGGAGTTTGATGAGGACTTCAAGTGGAGGATGAAGCGCGTCGGAAAAATCGTATTTGGGCAATCGAAGCTGCTGAAGGACAAGAAGTCGGGGACCATCCATGTGATGATGTTCTACGGATTCCTCCTGGTTCAGTTCGGGGCGATCGACCTGTTCATCAAAGGGCTGGCGCCAGGGAACCATTTCCCGCTGGGTATTTTCTATCCGGGATTTGTGTTTTTCCAGGAGCTTGTGACACTGATGATCTTAGTGGCGGTGGCATGGGCCTTTTACCGCCGTTATATGGAAAAATTGGTCCGGTTGAAGCGTGGCTTCAAGGCAGGACTTGTGCTCTTGTTCATTGGTACGCTGATGATTTCTGTGCTGTTCAGTAACGGTATGGCACAGATCTGGCACGGTCATGAGGCGACATGGACAGAACCGGTAGCAAGTGTCATAGCGATGGCGTTCAGCTGGCTGTCCGCGGAAGCAGCCATAGTGTTGTTCTATGTCGGGTGGTGGGTACATACATTGACGATTCTCACCTTCCTCGTCTATGTGCCGCAGTCTAAGCACGCCCACCTCATTGCAGCGCCGGTCAATGTGTTTCTAAGCAAGAAGGTGCCCGGAAAACTGAGCAAAATAAACTTTGACCTCGATGAAGCCGAAGAGCAGGATGAGGAGGATATCTCCTTTGGTGTCGGCAAGGTGGAAGATTTTGAACAACGGCAGATGCTGGACTTCTATGCCTGTGTGGAATGTGGGCGTTGTACAGATGTCTGTCCGGCAGCAGGCACCGGTAAAATGCTGTCACCGATGGATATCATGATCAAGGCACGCGACCATCTGACGCAAAAGGGTGCGGCTATTACAGGGAAATCTCCATGGGTGCCATCCTATGCCTTTGCAGGTACCAAAGGCAACCAGGCAAGTGCCAACAGGGAAGCGGCAGCGACGGTACAGGATATCAGCTTGATCGGGGACGTCATCACTGCTGAAGAACTGTCCGGATGTACGACTTGCCGAAACTGTGAGGATGCATGCCCGGTAAACAATGAGCATGTCGGAACTATTGTGGATATGCGCAGATACCTCGTGATGACAGAAGGGAAAATGGACCAGGACCAGCAGCGTGCTGTGATGAACATTGAACGCCAAGGAAATCCTTGGGGACTTTCGAAAAAAGATCGTATCAAGTGGCGGGAAATTGATGAGTCCGTCTCCATCCCGACAGTCAAGGAACTGAAGAAGGAAGGGAAGGAGTTCGAATACCTTTTCTGGGTAAGTTCCATGGGGTCTTATGACAGCCGGAGCCAGAAGATTGCCATTGCTTTCGCCAAATTGATGAACCAGGCTGGCGTCAGTTTTGCCATCCTGGGGAATAAAGAAGCTAACTCCGGGGATACGGCCCGTCGGATCGGCAATGAATTCCTGTTCCAGGAGATTGCCGAAAAGAACATGAAAGAGTTCACGAAAAATGGTGTGAAGAAAATCGTCACGATAGACCCACATGCTTACAATATTTTCAAAAATGAATACCCTGATTTCGGTTTTGAAGCAGAAGTCTACCATCATACCCAATTGCTGTTCGACTTGATCATGGATGGAAGACTCCATCCGGAAGGCTCGATCAATGAACGGTTGACCTATCATGACTCCTGCTATCTCGGAAGATATAATGGTGTCTATGATCCACCGCGTGAAATCCTGAATGCGATTCCAGGGCTGGAGCTGGTGGAAATGAGGCGCAGCAAGGAAAATGGCATGTGCTGCGGAGCGGGCGGCGGTTTGATGTGGTCAGAGGAAACAACAGGCAACCGCATCAACGTAGCGCGTACGGAGCAGGCCATCGAAGTCCAGCCATCCATGATTTCCAGTGCATGCCCGTTCTGTCTGACCATGCTCAGTGATGGAACCAAGGCGAAAGAAGTGGATGAAGATATCAGCACAATGGATGTTGCAGAGATACTGGCGGTTTCGGTCTTTTCGAAAGAAGCGACCAAAACCGCCTGATGGCAGCCTTCCATCCGTTTGAGGGACAACACAGGAGGGCGGGGACTCAATGGAGATACCTGCCCTCTTCCATGGAAAGGGCCTGAACGAGCGTTCAATCAAACTGAAACGGTTTCAAAGTCTATGAATATATGAGGGGGAATCAGGATGAGGAAGTCGGTTATCGTGTCTGGCGCAAGAACACCATTTGGTAAATTCGGTGGGGAGCTTAAACCATTGACGGCGTCCCAGCTCGGAGGAATCGTGATCAAGGAAGCATTGAAGCGTGCCGAAGTGGAAGGGAAGGATATCGATGAGGTGATCATGGGCAATGTCCTGCAGGGAGGACAGGGGCAGATTCCTTCCAGGCAGGCCGCCCGTGAAGCTGGCATTCCTTGGGAAGTGAAGACAGAGACCATCAATAAGGTATGTGCATCCGGACTCCGCAGTGTAACGATGGCTGATCAGGTGATCCGTGCCGGAGACGAAGATACGATTGTTGCAGGCGGGATGGAGAGCATGAGCAATGCCCCTTATTTTCTGCCAGATGCCCGCTGGGGAAACCGGATGGGGGATAAGAAGGTCGTCGATATGATGGTGCACGATGGATTGACCTGTTCGTTTGCCGGTGTCCATATGGGTACGTATGGCAATTCAACGGCCGCACAGTATGGGCTGACAAGGGAAGCACAGGATGAGTGGTCGTACCGCAGCCATCAACGGGCAGTGCAAGCCATGGAGACCGGGAAATTCAAGGAGGAAATCGTACCGGTGGAAGTGCCGCAGCGAAAAGGCGATCCGAAAACAGTCGATGCGGATGAAGCGCCGAGAAAGGATACCTCATTGGATACGTTGGCCAAACTGAAGCCTGCTTTTGACAAGGATGGAAGCATCACGGCAGGGAATGCACCGGGTGTGAATGATGGAGCATGTGCCTTTGTCGTCATGTCGGATGAGAAAGCAGAGGAACTTGGAAAATCGCCGTTGGCAGTGCTCCTCGGTCATGCAGAGGTTGCTGTTGAAGCGAAGGACTTCCCGCAGACACCGGGACTTGTCATCAATAAGCTGTTGGAAAAAACAGGATACAGTAAAGAGGATATCGATCTGTTTGAAATCAATGAAGCTTTTGCCGCGGTTTCGCTGGCCAGTGGGAAGATTGCCGGCATCGATCAGGAAAAGGTCAACGTAAATGGTGGAGCCGTTGCACTCGGCCATCCTATTGGCGCAAGCGGCGCACGGATCATCCTTACACTGATCCATGAACTCAAGCGACGTGGAGGCGGACTCGGTGTTGCTGCCATCTGCAGTGGAGGCGGCCAGGGAGATGCTGTCCTGATCGATGTGCCGAAGCAATGAAGTAACGGGAGAAATGATCATTCATCAATCCGTCCATGCAAGGGCTCAAGATTCATCGAAGGAGGAATAGTACATGGCAATCAATAAAGTAATGGTGATCGGGGCAGGCCAGATGGGCGCGGGGATCGCCCAGGTCTGTGCCCAGTCAGGCTATGAAGTGATTCTGAACGACGTGTCAGAAGAAGCATTGGAGAAGGGGACCAAGGGGATAGAAAAGCAGCTGGCCCGTTCGGTTGCAAAGGAAAGAATAACGGAAAATGAAAAGAAAGAGACGCTCAGCAGGTTGAGCACATCGACACAGCTGGAGGACGCCGGGTCTTGTGACATGGTCATCGAAGCAGTCGTTGAAAATATGGATGTGAAAACAAAGGTATTCGGTGACTTGGATACGATTGCGCCGGCGCATGCTATTCTGGCTTCTAATACGTCATCCCTCCCGATTACGGAAATTGCTGCGGCAACGAACCGGCCGGATCAAGTGATCGGCATGCATTTCATGAATCCGGTGCCGGTCATGAAACTGGTGGAAATCATCCGTGGCCTGCAGACGAGTGAGGAGACATATAAGGTCGTAGAAGATATGGCTGTCCAATTAAGCAAGACACCTGTGGAAGTAAAGGACTTCCCCGGTTTTGTATCCAACCGGATTCTCATGCCGATGATCAATGAGGCGATTTTTGCTGTCTATGAAGGGGTGGCTTCCCCTGAAGATATCGATACGGTCATGAAGCTCGGGACCAACCACCCGATGGGGCCGTTGACACTTGCCGACTTCATCGGCCTGGATACATGCCTTTATATCATGGAAGTGCTCCATGACGGATTCGGGGACAGCAAGTATCGGCCATGCCCGCTCCTGAGGAAATATGTGAAGGCCGGATGGCTCGGCAAAAAGTCCGGCAGAGGCTTCTATCAGTATCAGTGACCATGGTTCGAGTAAAGGGTTGCTTCCATTTTCAGAGAAGGGATGACATCGAATGAACATGAACTTTACAGAAGAACAGGAAATGATGCGGAAGCTGGTCCGTGACTTTGCCCAGAAGGAAGCCGCCGGAGAGGTTGACAGGATGGAAGCGGAAGATCGGTTTCCGAAAGAAGTGGTCAAGCGCATGGGAGAGTTGGGATTGATGGGAATTCCCATTCCTGAAGCCTATGGTGGAAGTGGCATGGATTACCCCTCCTATATCATTGCCATTCACGAACTCTCAAAGGTGAGTGCAGCACTGGGAGTGATATTGTCCGTCCATACCTCCGTCGGAACGAATCCCATTTTGTATTTCGGAACCGAGGAACAGAAGGAATACTACATCCCGAAACTTGCCTCGGGAGAATATCTAGGAGCATTCGCTTTGACTGAACCTGGTGCTGGTTCCGATGTAGCCAGCATGAGGACGACCGCCAAAAAGGAAGGAGACCAGTATATCCTCAATGGCGGGAAAGTCTTCATTACCAATGGAGGCGCTGCTGATACTTTCATCACGTTTGCCAGGACAGGTGAAGGATCCGGTGGAGTGAGCGCATTTATCGTGGAGAAGGATACGCCAGGCCTGGTGATCGGCAAAAATGAAAAGAAAATGGGCCTGCATGGATCCAGCACCGTACAGCTGACCTTCGATGGATGCAAAGTTCCTGCCTCCCGATTGCTCGGTAAGGAAGGAGAAGGGTTCAAGATTGCCATGGCCAATTTGAATGTCGGCCGGATCGGCATTGCGGCCCAGTCTTTGGGAATAGCAGAGGCTGCCCTCGAACATGCTTCATCCTATGCCGCCACGCGAAGCCAATTTGGAAAGCCCATCGCAGCCAATCAGGGAATCTCGTTCAAGCTGGCCGATATGGCAACAGAAACAGAGGCAGCAAAACTATTGGTCTATCAAGCGGCCTCCATGGTAGAAAAAGGCCAGTCATGTGTGAAGGAGGCCTCGATGGCGAAGATGTATGCATCGAAGACAGCGATGAACAATGCCATCGAAGCTGTCCAGGTATATGGTGGCTATGGCTACACGGAAGAATATCCTGTCGAACGGTTCTTCCGTGACGCGAAAGTGACCCAAATCTATGAAGGAACCAATGAAATCCAGCACATGGTCATTGCCAAGCAACTTACAAAATAACGGATGGATGAGGAGGAAGTATAGATGAATTTTGAACTGACAGATGAACAGGAAATGCTGCGGAAGATGGTTCGTGACTTTGCTGAGAAGGAAGTGGAGCCTACTGCAGCAGAGCGGGATGAGGAAGAACGTTTTGACAGAGGCATTTTTGACAAGATGGCAGAACTCGGACTGACGGGGATTCCTTGGCCCGAGGAGTATGGCGGGATTGGTGCCGACTATGTCAGCTATGTCATCGCTGTCGAGGAGCTTTCCCGTGTGTGTGCGTCCACTGGTGTGACGCTCTCTGCCCATCTTTCCCTTGCCAGCTGGCCGATTTATACATATGGAAATGAAGAGCAGAAGAAAAACTTCCTCTATCGCCTGGCGACCGGTGAAGCACTGGGTGCCTATGCATTGTCAGAGCCGGGTTCCGGAAGTGATGCAGCAGCCATGAAGACGACGGCGGTGAAAGATGGGGACGACTATATCTTGAACGGAAGCAAGGTATGGATCACCAATGGCGGTGTGGCGGATATTTATCTTGTCTTTGCATTGAGTGATCCGGACGCCAAGCATAAAGGGATCAGTGCCTTTATCGTCGAAAAGGGGACAGAGGGATTCAGTTTCGGGAAAAAAGAGAAGAAGCTTGGCATCCGCTCCTCTCCGACAACCGAGTTGATTTTTGAAAACTGCCGGATACCGAAGGAGAATCTCCTTGGCGAAGAAGGAGAAGGTTTCAAAATTGCCATGAGTACGTTGGATGGCGGACGTAACGGCATTGCAGCCCAGGCGCTCGGGATTGCCCAAGGTGCGCTCGACAAATCGGCGGACTATGCCAAGGAGCGGGAACAGTTCGGCAAGCCGATCGCTGCCAATCAGGGAATTTCCTTCAAGCTGGCAGATATGGCGACAGATGTGGAAGCCGCCCGCCTGTTGACTTATCAGGCCGCTTGGCTGGAGTCGAAAGGGAAGCCTTATGGAAAAGCGTCCGCCATGTCTAAATTATTTGCCGGGGACGCGGCGATGCGGATCACCGTGGAAGCTGTCCAAGTATATGGCGGGTACGGCTATACGAAGGATTATCCGGTGGAGCGTTACATGCGTGATGCCAAAATCACGCAAATTTATGAAGGAACCAATGAAATCCAACGCCTGGTCATCGGCCGGATGCTGACGAAATAAATAGAGAAGAACTGTTGAATAAGGAAAGGATGTACCACATGCATGAGATTGTTGAACGGATCAAAAGGAAGGATATACGGGCATTGGCAAGGGCCATTACGATGGTGGAGAACGAGCATCCGGAAAAGCTCGACTTGCTCAGCGATATTTTTTCCCTTCGGAAACAGGCGCAGTTCATTGGCATTACAGGTTCACCGGGAGCAGGAAAAAGTTCCTTGGTGAACCGGCTGATTACGCATATCCGCGAGGAAGGGAAGACGGTTGCTGTCATTGCCGTGGATCCGACGAGTCCGTTCAGCGGCGGAGCCTTGTTGGGAGACAGGGTGCGCATGAATGAGCATTTCACCGATGATGGTGTGTATATCAGAAGTATGGCCACACGCGGAAGCCTCGGCGGTCTGGCCCGGTCCACCAAGGATGCTGTCAGGGTCTGCGATGCGTACGGGTTTGATATGGTTCTGGTGGAGACGGTGGGAGTCGGCCAGTCGGAACTGGATATTATGAAAATCGTCGATACTACTGCCCTGGTGCTCACTCCGAACAGCGGCGATGTCCTGCAGATTTTCAAGGCGGGAATCATGGAAATTGCGGATCTGTTTGTCATCAATAAGGCTGACCTCCCTGGGTATGGCAAGCTGAAAGCCCTGTTAAAAGAGCTGGTCATGATGACGGCAGGAGCAGAGGAACAGCAAGCAGCCATCGTCAAGACGATTACCACGGAGAATAAAGGAATTGATAAGCTGTGGGAGCGGCTGAAGGAACACCATGATTATCTCTATCAGACGGAAGAGGGAAAAAACCGCCGCAAGAACCAACAGGAGCTGGAAGTCTTCGAATTGATCCGGGAGGAAATGTGGCGGGAAGTCCAGGCATTTGCCGACAGGACTCCAGATCTCCCGCCGGTTGAAGCGGATAGTGACCCATATAAGCTGGCAGCCGAATGGTTCGCTGAATGGAAAAAGGAAGGGAGGTCTGGCGGCTGATGGCACAGGACCGGATTGTTTCATCGATCAAAGACCAGGAACTTATCATGAAACGCCGCAGCCAGATTGTCCAGGGAGCGGTGAGCCTGTTCCGGGAGAAAGGGTTCCACCGTACGACCACCAGGGAAATTGCCAAGGAATGCGGATTCAGCATCGGGACGCTCTATGAATATATCCGGACAAAAGAGGATGTTTTGTTTTTGGTGGTGGACTCGATCCATCACCAGGTCCGTGACCGGCTGGAGGAAAAGATAGATTTGAAGAACCCCTCGATCGACACCTTCATTTCCATGCTGGAATCATTCTTCCGGCTGATGGATGACATGCAGGAGGAGGTGCTGATTCTCTATCAGGAAGTGAAATCATTGAAAAGGGAATCGAAAAGCTATGTCCTGGAGAAGGAGCGCCTGATGGTAGGCATGCTCGAACGGGTCATTGTCACCTGTTTGCCGGATGAGATTTCCCCGCAAGACGCCAGGCTGCTGGCGAATAATCTGTTTGTTCAAGGCCAGATGTGGGGGTTCAGGCGCTGGATCCTGCAAAAGCAGTTCACATTGGACGAATATATGGAGCGGCAGATCCGGTTCTTGCTGCAGGGGCTGGGTATATCCTATACGGATCGGGGGAAGTGAGCAGAGATGCTCTGAGGCATCCACCGATCCTTTTTTGAGGCAAGGAAAAAAGAGCGCTGAAACAGCGAGGGAGGAATTTTAGGATGGTAGAAACGGAGATTTATAAACCGAAGAATCCGGTCCGGTTTGTGACGGCATCCAGTCTGTTTGATGGCCATGACGCTTCCATCAATATTATGCGACGGATCATGCAGGCAAGTGGGGCAGAGGTCATTCACCTGGGGCATAACCGTTCGGTGGAAGACATTGTATATGCAGCAATTCAGGAAGATGTGCAAGGGATTGCCATTTCGTCCTACCAGGGCGGCCATGTGGAATATTTCAAATACATGGTGGATCTGTTGAAGAAGCTTGATGCGGAGCATATCAAGGTATTCGGCGGTGGCGGCGGGACGATCATCCCGCGGGAAATCAAAGAGCTCCATGATTACGGGGTGGCTTGGATCTTTTCCCCGGAGGATGGCAGGAAGTTCGGTCTGCAGGGAATGATCAACCGGATACTGGAGCAATGCGACTTCATCCCGCCGATCGATGTGGAGCGTGAACAGCAAGGTCTCTTGCAGGGGGAAAGGAAATCTGTCGCCAAGTTCATCACCTATATGGAGAACCCGGAGGCAGATTCCCGCGAAAAGCAGCAGCTGTTGGAATCCTTGAAGGAGAAAAGCGGGAATCAAGCACCAGTGCTAGGCATCACCGGTACAGGCGGAGCAGGGAAGAGCTCCCTGACAGATGAGCTGATCCGCCGTTTCGTCAATGAGGTCCCTGAGAAAAGAGTGGCCATCATCTCCATTGACCCGACGAAAAAGAAAACGGGCGGAGCGCTGCTCGGGGACAGGATCCGGATGAACGCCATCTTCAATGACCGGGTATATATGCGTTCATTGGCGACCAGAAGTTCACGGGATGAGCTTTCCCAGTCGATACAGGATGTCATCGATGTGGTGCGGGCTGCGGCATATGACTTGATCATTGTGGAAACGAGCGGTATCGGACAGGGGGATGCGTCCATCACCGATGTTTCCGACCTTTCCATGTATGTGATGACAGCAGAATTCGGTGCTCCTTCCCAGCTGGAAAAAATCGATATGATCGATTTTGCCGATTTCATTGTCATCAATAAATTTGAGCAGAAAGGGTCGGAGGATGCACTCAACCAGGTGCGCAAGCAGTATGAACGGAGCCATATGCTGTTTCATGAAGACAAGGAGAAATCCCCGGTGTTCGGCACGATTGCCAGCCAGTTCAATGATGCAGGAACCAATGCCTTGTTCGCATCCTTGATGGATCAATTGAACGAGGAATACGGCTGGCAGGTAGAGATTAAATTCGACCGCAACATCATAGCGGAGAAGAAAAATCTGATCATCACGAATGAACGTCGCCATTATCTGCAGGAGATTGCCCAACATGTGCGGGGATATCATGAAAGAACACGGAAACAGAGCGAGGTTGCGAGCAAGCTTTATCAGCTGGAAGGTGCCAGGGAGCTCCTGGAGGATGAAGCGGTACAGGAGACAGTGGAACACAAAATAGACGACTATAAAGGGCAATTGGATGCCAGATCACAGAAGCTCCTGGACAGCTGGGAGAAAACGAAGGAACGCTACAGCAAGGATAAAATGACATTCACCATCCGGGATAAAGAGATGGAGATGGATATCATCACGGAATCACTTGCAGGAACCAAGGTGCCGAAAGTAGCTTTTCCGAATTTCCGCGACTGGGGAGAGCGGTTGACCTGGTTGATGAAGGAAAATGTGCCCGGGGCCTTTCCATTCACGGCAGGGGTCTTTCCTTTCAAGAGAAAGGGAGAGGATCCGACCCGCCAATTCGCCGGCGAGGGGACACCGGAACGCACGAACCGCCGCTTCCATTATCTTTCCAAGGAGGAACAGGCAAAGCGTTTATCCACTGCCTTCGATTCGGTTACCCTCTATGGAGAAGATCCAGCCGAACGTCCGGATATCTATGGCAAGGTCGGGGAAAGCGGCGTCAACATCTGTACTTTGGAGGATATGAAAAAGCTGTATGATGGATTTGATCTGATCGATCCATCCACTTCCGTATCCATGACCATCAATGGCCCGGCACCAATTATTCTGGCCATGTACTTCAATACGGCCATCGACCAGCAGATCGATGCGTTCACAGAAGAAAATGGACGGGAGCCTACCGCAGAAGAATATGAAAAACTGAAGGATGATACACTGAAAGTAGTAAGGGGCACTGTCCAGGCGGATATCCTGAAGGAGGATCAGGGGCAGAACACCTGCATCTTCTCGACGGAATTTGCCCTAAGGATGATGGGAGACATCCAAGAGTATTTCATTGATAAGAACGTGCGCAACTACTACTCGGTATCGATTTCTGGCTATCATATTGCGGAGGCGGGTGCCAATCCGATTACCCAGCTTGCTTTCACATTGGCCAACGGGTTCACCTATGTGGAATACTACCTGAGCAGGGGCATGGATGTGAACAAATTCGCCCAGAACCTGTCCTTCTTTTTCTCCAATGGACTCGATCCCGAATACACGGTGATCGGCCGGGTGGCACGGCGCATTTGGGCGATTACGATGAAAGAGAAATACGGGGCCGATGAGCGTAGCCAAAAGTTGAAGTATCACATCCAGACATCCGGCCGCTCGCTCCATGCCCAGGAAATCCAGTTCAATGATATACGTACGACACTGCAGGCACTGCTGGCAATCCAGGACAACACCAATTCCCTGCATACCAATTCCTACGACGAAGCGATCACAACACCGACGGAGGAATCCGTCCGCAGGGCTATGGCCATTCAGATGATCATCAATAAGGAATTCGGCTTGACGAAGAATGAAAATTCCCTGCAGGGCTCCTTCATCGTGGAAGAATTGACCGACCTGGTGGAGGAAGCAGTGCTTCAGGAATTTGAACGGATGAATGACCGCGGCGGGGTGCTTGGTGCCATGGAACGTCAATACCAGCGGGGCAAAATCCAGGAAGAGTCTCTCTATTACGAAGGGAAAAAGCATTCCGGGGAGCTTCCGATTATCGGGGTGAACACGTACCTGAGTCCGAATCCCCCGTCAGAGGAAGCGATCGATTCGATGGAACTTGCTCGTGCGTCCAAAGAGGAGAAAGAGCATCAGATCAGTGAATTGCACAAGTTCCAAGAGAAAAACAAGGAAGAAGTGGATGCAGCCCTCGACCGGCTGAAACAGACAGCCGCTTCCAATGGCAACATTTTCGCCGAGCTCATGGAAACCGTGAAAGTGGCCAGTCTCGGCCAGATCACCAATGCCCTTTACCAAGTAGGCGGCCAGTACCGCAGGAATATGTAAAAAGCGGGGAATAGCGGCAGGCCGCTTTCTGTACAGCACGTCTGACACCATCGCACAGTACAGGAAGTGCCCGCCTTCCCGGCTCTTCCGCCGGTATGCCCTGAGGGAAGGCCGGAGAAAATCTTTTCTTTTCTCTAGCATATTGCTATTATATTTGTTTATAATGTATGGTATCATTTAGAACCTGTGGAATGGTAAAATACGGATATGTTTAATTACGGCAGGGAATGCTGCAATATATAAGGTAAAGGAGTGCGTTGCCGTGAGCTTGAAGGATTATAGTCACGAAGAATTGAAGGGTATGTCCAAGCTGGAATTGGCCAACCTGGTCTTGCTCGAAGAAAAGAAGGCATTGGATTTCCAGGAACTTTTCTCCAGGGTTGCTGAACATAAGGAACTTTCCGATTCGGAACAAAAGGAAGGCATTGCCCAGTTTTATACAGATATGAATGTGGATGGGCGTTTCCTGACGCTTGGTTCCAATGTTTGGGGGCTGAAGCGCTGGTATCCGGTGGAACAGATGGATGAGGAGATCACCGATTCACCGAAGAAGAAAAAGAAAAAGCCGGCGAAGAAGAAAAAGGTGGAAGAAGAAGAGGTATTCGCAGAGTCGGACGACCTCGACTTCTTTGACGATGATCTGGAAGACGTTCCAGCTGAGCTTGGCGAGGATCTGGAAGCAGATGATGACGAACTCGGTGATGAAGATGAGTTCGGAGAAGATAATGTAGCAGGTTTCGAAACAGATGAAGAAGAACCGAAATAAAGATCATCTTGACTTTTTGGAGCCCGGTGAGTAATATTTTACTTGGGCTCTTTTAATTACTTAATCAAAGCGTTTCCCCTGATTGGGGAGGCGCTTTTGTTATTGATACGCAGATTTCTGCGATTTTGCTTCAAAGGTATAAGGCAGTACAAATCAACAGAAGATAAACTTGGAGAAAGAGGGATGAATGTGACGAAGTATATTTTTGTGACAGGCGGGGTTGTTTCTTCCCTGGGAAAAGGGATTACTGCAGCTTCTCTGGGCCGTTTGCTGAAAAATCGAGGATTGAAGGTGACCATCCAGAAATTCGACCCGTATATCAATGTGGACCCGGGAACCATGAGTCCGTATCAGCATGGGGAGGTCTTCGTGACGGAAGACGGTGCAGAAACCGACCTTGACCTCGGCCACTATGAGCGGTTCATCGATAATAACCTGAATAAATATTCGAATATCACGACAGGGAAGGTATACTCCAGTGTCATCCGTAAAGAACGTCGTGGCGACTACCTTGGCGGAACGGTCCAGGTGATTCCGCATATCACCAATGAAATCAAGGAACAGGTTTTCCGTGCCGGTGAAGCGACAAAGGCAGATGTCGTCATCACCGAAATCGGCGGAACTGTCGGTGATATAGAATCCTTGCCGTTCCTTGAAGCGATTCGCCAGATTAAGAGTGACGTGGGAAGAAACAGTGTCATGTATATTCACTGTACACTGGTGCCATATATCAAGGCTGCCGGTGAAATGAAAACCAAGCCGACCCAGCACAGTGTGAAGGAACTCCGTTCTCTCGGGATCCAGCCGGATGCGATTGTACTGCGTACGGAGCATGCCATCGGCAAGGAAATGAAAGAGAAGATTGCCTTGTTCTGTGATATCAATGAACAGGCCGTCATCGAGATGATGGATGCGGATACCTTGTATCAAATCCCGATCGCTCTTCAGGAACAGCATTTGGATCAATTGACTTGTGACCATCTCGGCCTGCAGTGTGATCCGGCAGAGATGAGTGAATGGGTTGAATTGGTGGACAAGGTGCGCAATCTGTCCAAAAAAGTGGAGATCGGCCTGGTAGGGAAGTATGTAGAACTGCCTGATGCCTATATTTCTGTGGCAGAATCGATGAAACATGCAGGATTCGCCTATGATACCGATATTTCCATCTATTGGATCGATTCCGAGAAGTTGGACGCACAATCCATCCAACAGGAACTGGATCAGGTAGACGGCATCCTCGTGCCTGGAGGGTTCGGTGACCGCGGTATTGAAGGGAAAATCGAAGCGATCCGCTATGCGCGGGAAAATAAGATCCCGTTCCTTGGAATTTGCCTCGGCATGCAGCTAGCAACCGTGGAATTCGCCCGGAATGTTTTGGGTCTGGAAGGTGCACATTCGGCAGAAATCGATCCACAGACACCACACCCGATCATCGATCTGCTTCCTGAACAGAAGCATATTTCCGACCTTGGCGGGACGCTCAGGCTTGGCGTCTATCCTTGCCGCCTGAAAGATGGAACCAAGACGAAAGAAGTGTACGATGGGGCGGATATGATCGAAGAACGTCACCGCCACCGCTATGAATTCAATAATTCCTATCGTGAACAGATGACCGAGAAAGGCTTCCTGTTCTCCGGGACAAGCCCGGATGGCAGGTTGGTGGAAACGATTGAGCTGGAGGACCATCCTTGGTTCGTGGCAAGTCAGTTCCATCCGGAGTTCACGTCGCGCCCGACAAGGCCGCAGCCTTTGTTCAAAGGCTTCATCGGTGCAGCATTGGACCAACATGAACAGAAATGATTTCACCTCCGAAAAGGGATTTCTGCCAACTGGCAGGATTCCTTTTCGGAGTTTTTTTATGAGTGACGGCAGGAAATTCGACAACGTATAGCGAACATAGTTAATAACGTGGATTCGGTTGAACTATAAGTTATACATAAATAAAGGGGTAAGTATTTGTTTCGGGAAGGGAAAGGGATTATATGGAGAAAGAGATATTGGTGGTGGATGACCAACCTGGTATACGCTTGCTGCTGCAGGACCTCTTGGTGAACGAAGGCTACCAAGTCACCATAGGCGAGACAGGGAAAGAGGCATGGGACCTCATCTGTTCACATACATTCGCGCTGGCGATCCTGGATTACAGATTGCCGGTACTGGATGGTGCGGAGATATTGGACAGGCTCAAACAGGAGGAAGTTGATTTGGCAGTCATCCTGATCAGCGGCATGACGGAAATGCTCTCAGAGGATGTAATCCGGCAGCGGAATGTAAAGGCGGTTCTGGGAAAACCATTCAACATCAGCGACCTGCTCGGGCAGGTGCACACCATTCTGGAATAATTCAAAACCGAAAGTTGCGCCAGAAGGAGGAAGTTGGTATTCTTATACTGTAGTATAAAACAAGCAGATGAACGTTTTTCATCAATGAGGAGGACACACAATGCCATTAGTATCTATGAAGGATATGCTGGAAAAGGGAAGAAAAAATGGTTATGCAGTTGGACAATTCAACCTGAATAACCTGGAATATGTTCAAGCCATCCTTCAGGCAGCGGAAGAGGAAAAATCCCCGGTCATTCTGGGTGTATCAGAAGGCGCGGCGAGATATATGGGTGGATTCAAGGTTGTCGTAACCATGGTTGAATCCCTGATGGAAGCCTATGGTACGACTGTTCCGGTTGCCATTCATCTTGACCACGGATCAAGCTTTGAGAAGTGTGCAGAGGCTATCCATGCCGGTTTCACATCCGTCATGATCGATGCATCCCATGATCCGCTGGAAGAAAACATCGCCCTCACAAGCAAAGTCGTTGAACTTGCCCATATTCACGGAGTATCCGTGGAAGCTGAATTGGGTACAGTCGGAGGTCAGGAAGATGATGTGGTAGCAGAAGGCGTCATCTATGCAGACCCTAAAGAGTGTCTCGAACTTGTAGAACGGACAGGCATCGACTGCTTGGCACCAGCACTTGGTTCCGTTCACGGTCCATATAAAGGCGAGCCGAACCTCGGCTTCAAAGAAATGAAGGAAATCCATGATACGATTGTCCTGCCGCTTGTACTTCACGGTGGAACAGGGATTCCTACAAAAGATATCCAGAAAGCAGTATCTCTCGGTACAGCTAAAATCAATGTCAACACAGAGAACCAAATTGCCCAGGCTAAAAGAGTTCGTGAAGTATTGGCAGAAAAGCCGGATCTCTATGATCCTCGTAAATACCTCGGACCTGGTACTGAGGCCATCAAAGAAACCGTCATTGGCAAAATGCGTGAATTCGGTTCATCACAACAAGCGTAACTACATCTTAAGAAAAGCGTCTTGACAGACCACAAATGAGCCACGTCCCAGCACCGTCGACCCGGTGCGTTTAGCTGCTGTGCAGCTGGGCGTGGCTATCTATGCAATTATAGGTATCAGGGAGCAGGAAACTATAAAAAAACAGGGGGAAGTCAAAATGAAATTTTTCGTAGATACAGCAAATATCGATGACATTCGTGCAGCAAATGAGCTTGGAATTCTGGCAGGTGTAACGACCAATCCGAGCCTTGTAGCAAAAGAGGGCGTTTCATTCCATGATCGCCTGAAAGAAATCACGGATGAAGTGTCCGGCTCTGTCAGTGCGGAAGTCATTTCCGAAGATGCAGAGGGCATGATTGCAGAAGGAAAAGAGCTGGCGGCAATCGCACCGAACATTACGGTAAAAGTCCCGATGACTCTGGAAGGTCTCAAGGCAGTGAAGGCTTTCAGCGACCTTAATATCACCACCAATGTCACACTGGTCTTCAATCCGAACCAGGCACTTCTTGCAGCACGTGCAGGTGCTACGTATGTTTCTCCATTCCTCGGAAGACTCGATGATATCGGCCAGAATGGGGTCGACCTGATCGCTTCCATATCTGAAATTTTCGACCGCCATGATATCAAAACGGAAATCATCGCAGCCTCCATCAGACACCCGATGCATGTGACAGAAGCGGCAAGGAACGGTGCGCATATCGCCACTATTCCATATAAAGTGTTCGGCCAGCTCGTCAAACATCCTCTGACAGACCAAGGAATCGAAAAATTCCTGGCAGACTGGAACAATCAAAAATAATTGCATAAAATTGGAAGCAACTGTGAAAAGTATAAGTAAATACGAAGAACCCAGGAAACGGGGTATTATACATGCAAAAAATGTTAGTGGAAGGCGGCCGGCTCTTAAACGGTAAGGTCCGCATCAGCGGGGCGAAGAACAGTGCGGTCGCATTATTGCCGGCAGCCATACTGGCGGATTCCGAGGTGACCATTGAAGGTCTTCCGGAAATATCGGATGTCTACACCCTCGGGGAACTGCTCGAGGAAATAGGCGGGTCGGTTTCATGGAGTTCCAGCCAAAAAGTTCATATCGATCCTTCCAGGATGATAGCGATGCCACTACCGAACGGAAAGGTGACCAAGCTTCGCGCCTCCTATTATTTCATGGGTGCGATGCTTGGCAAATTCAAGAAGGCGGTCATCGGGCTTCCCGGGGGATGCTACCTCGGTCCTCGTCCGATCGATCAGCATATCAAAGGGTTTGAAGCATTGGGTGCTGAAGTGACCAATGAGCAGGGAGCCATCTATCTACGTGCCAAAGAACTGCGCGGCGCCCGTATCTATTTGGATGTGGTCAGTGTCGGTGCCACGATCAATATCATGCTTGCTGCTGTCAAGGCCAAGGGGAAAACGGTCATTGAAAATGCCGCCAAGGAACCCGAGATCATTGATGTTGCGACCCTGCTGACAAGCATGGGAGCGAAAATCAAGGGAGTAGGGACGGATGTCATCCGAATTGAAGGCGTCGATTCATTGGATGGATGCAATCACACGATCATCCCTGACCGGATCGAGGCAGGCACCTATACGATAGCGGCTGCTGCCCAGGGAAAAGAAGTGGTCATTGATAACGTGATTTCCCAGCATTTGGAGTCCGTGTTGGCCAAGCTTCGGGAAATGGGGGTATCCGTGGAAGAAAGTGATGAACAGTTGCTGGTACGTCCGGGCAAGCATTTGAAAAGCGTGGATATCAAGACACTCGTCTACCCAGGCTTCCCGACAGATCTGCAGCAGCCATTCACATCCCTGCTGACCAAAGCGGAGAACACCGGCGTCGTCACGGACACGATTTACTCTGCCCGACTCAAGCATATAGACGAACTGAGGCGCATGAATGCATCCATCAAAGTGGAAGGCGGTTCTGCCATTGTCTCAGGGCCAGTACAGCTTGAAGGGGCGAAAGTAAGAGCCAGTGATCTGCGTGCCGGGGCTTCCTTGATCATTGCCGGATTGATGGCGGAAGGTGTTACGGAAATAACCGGATTGGATCATATCGACAGAGGATATGAAAATCTCACGGAAAAACTCAACAACCTTGGTGCCAAAGTATGGCGGGAAGAGATGACCGAGCTGGAGATTCGCCAGTTCCAGAACTCCTGATGGTTGGCAGGCCTCTGCACTGCCGTGTCGTGTAACAGGTGGCTGGGTAGCGCCGGTTCTAATCGGCGGCCCGGTTCACACCTTAGACCCACCCACTCGAAGTGTCTTCTGCTTATGCATGTCGTCGCTGACCAAGCCCGCTCAGCCTTTCTATTGTCCGGCTTTGGCTTCCAGGACCTGGCCGTCATAAGCAATGGCCACTTCAAACGCCGAAGATCAAGCGTTTTACGGCCCCTTGCTTATGCGTCCGTTCCTGAACGGTCGCCATAGCCTTTCTAATGTCTGGCTTCCCGGGCTAGCGACTCGTGACATAAGCAGCCGACACTTTGAGCGGGAAACCCACCCACTCGAAGTGTCTTCTGCTTATGCATGTCGTCGCTGAACGAGCCCGCTCAGCCTTTCTAATGTCCGGCTTTGGCTTCCAGGACCTGCCGTCATAAGCAATGGCCACTTCAAACGCCAAAGATCAGGCGTTTTACGGCCCCTTGCTTATGCGTCCGTTCCTGAACGGTCGCCATAGCCTTTCTATTTATAAATATTCTTTTTGGGATGAGGATATTTCATTTTTGTTAAAAAGGGAGAGGTTTTATATGGAGAGAAGTTTATCGATGGAGATTGTAAGGGTAACGGAAGCGGCTGCGCTGAAGTCGGCTAGATGGATGGGGCGCGGTAAGAAAGAGGAAGCGGATGATGCTGCGACTACAGCGATGAGGGATGTATTCGATACGATTCCGATGCAGGGCACGGTGGTCATCGGGGAAGGTGAACGTGATGAGGCGCCGATGTTGTATATTGGGGAAGAACTAGGTACGGGGAACGGACCTGGTGTAGATGTTGCCGTGGATCCGCTGGAAGGCACGGACATTGTAGCCCAGGGTTCCTGGAATGCTTTGGCGGTCATTGCCATTGCAGACAAAGGGACACTTCTCCATGCACCTGATATGTACATGGACAAGATTGCTGTCGGGCCGGAAGCGGTCGGGATGATTGACATCAATGCTTCCACCCGGGAAAACTTGGAGGCAGTCGCCAAGGCGAAAAACAAGGATATTGAAGATGTGGTGGCAACGGTTCTCAACCGTCCACGCCACCAAAAACTGATTGATGAAATCCGCGAGACAGGGGCCAGGATCAAGTTGATCCCTGCAGGAGATGTAGCTGCAGCTATAAATACCGCCTTTGATGATACCGGTGTTGATATCCTGCTCGGTAGCGGCGGGGCACCTGAGGGTGTGCTTGCAGCTGCTGCACTAAAGTGTCTCGGTGGAGAGATTCAAGGGAAACTTCTTCCATCCACTGATGAAGAAAGAGAACGTTGCCTGCAAATGGGAATCTCTGACTTGGATAAAGTCTTCTATATGGAAGATTTCTGCAGTGGGGATGATGCCATTTTCGCGGCAACAGGCGTGACCGATGGCGAATTGCTGAAAGGTGTGCAATTCAAAGGTTCCAGCGCAACAACGGAAACGGTTGTCATGCGGGCAAAAAGTGGAACGGTCCGTTTCATCGGCGGGGAACATAGTTTACAGAAGAAACCAAACCTGGTGATCGAACCATAAATACATCTACAGAAGGAAGCCATATTCATTGGCTTCCTTTTCTGTAGTTTCCAGAGGAGGGAAGTGACTCCGTCTTCTGCTGGTTATCTAGTAAAACTATAAAATAGAGTTGAATATTGCTAACTGAAAGAGTAATATATGGTATATGTGAAGATGATATTGGCTATCATAAATATACTTATTCTAAACTCCGTGAACATTTGGCGAAAGATGAACGGACTTCCAATCTATCTTCTGACCATTCTTCCAATTCTTCGGAAAGACCTTCCTTAAAAGGCATTCAACAATCAATTATTAACACAGAACTAAATACTGATAGGCGTGGTGATCTCATGGCAGAACTGACAATCTCCCATCTGGAGACATTAACATTGAAAGAAATTTATGCATTGGCCAAAGAATACAAAGTTTCTTACTATGCAAAATTAACGAAAAAGGAACTGATCTTTGCCATCTTGAAAGCACAGGCCGAAAAGGACGGCTATTTATTCATGGACGGTGTACTTGAAATCATTCCATCTGAAGGATTCGGCTTCTTGAGACCGATCAACTACTCTCCAAGTGCAGAGGACATTTATATTTCCGCTTCCCAGATTCGCAGGTTCGACCTCCGGAACGGGGACAAAGTATCCGGGAAAGTCCGTCCACCTAAAGAGAATGAACGGTACTACGGTTTGCTGCATGTGGATGCCGTCAATGACGCAGATCCTGATTCCTCGAAAGACCGCGTACACTTTCCTGCATTGACTGCTTTATATCCGGATCGGCTGATGAAACTGGAAAATGAAAAGGGCACATTGTCCACACGCATCATGGATTTGATGACACCTGTCGGCTTTGGACAGCGTGGGTTGATTGTTGCCCCGCCAAAGGCCGGTAAGACGATGCTGCTCAAGGAAATTGCCAACAGCATCACCCAGAACCATCCAAAAGCCAAACTCATCATCCTGCTTGTAGATGAACGGCCGGAGGAAGTGACCGATATCGAGCGCTCTGTATCTTCGGATGTGGACGTAGTAAGCTCCACATTTGATGAAGTGCCAGAGAACCATATCAAGGTTTCTGAACTGGTGCTCGAACGGGCTATGCGGCTGGTCGAACATAAGCGTGATGTCATTGTCCTGATGGATAGCATCACCAGGCTGGCACGTGCCTATAACTTGGTGATCCCGCCAAGCGGGCGTACACTTTCCGGTGGTATCGACCCCGCTGCCTTCCACCGTCCAAAGCGTTTCTTCGGGGCGGCCAGAAATATTGAAGAAGGCGGCAGCTTTACCGTGCTTGCTACCGCATTGGTGGATACAGGCTCCCGTATGGATGATGTCATCTATGAAGAATTCAAAGGAACAGGCAACATGGAACTGCATCTGGACCGCAACCTGGCACAGCGCCGCATCTTCCCTGCCATGGATATTCTCAAGTCCGGCACCAGGAAGGAAGAGCTGCTTGTCAGCAAAGGGCATCTCGATAAGATGTGGACCATCCGTAAGACCATGCAGGATTCCCATGATTTCCTCGACCGCTTCTTGAAACGGATGAAAGCATCGAAATCGAATGAAGAGTTCCTGCAGCAAATGGAAGAAGAGATGAAACGGAAAGGCATGAAGAAATAGCGGACTGGAAATAACTTTATCTGCCGCGCTATTGCATTCAGCCACCCGGACTGTTATAATCTTTCTATGTGAGTTTTAGAGAAGGTATTGTACCTGTGATATCTCTTACAATAACTCTGTTTCCAAAGGATTCAGGGCAAAAAGGAGTGGAAAGACATGAAAAAGGATCTTCATCCAGAGTACAGAAAAGTAGTATTTCTAGATACTAGTTCTGATTACAAATTTCTGACTGGCTCAACACAAAGCGCCGAAGAAACCATCGAATGGGAAGATGGCAACACCTACCCATTGATTCGCGTGGAAATCAGCTCAGCTTCACACCCATTCTACACAGGTAAGCAAAAAGCTGATAAAGTCGGCGGCCGTGTAGACCGATTCAAGAAAAAATATAATATGAACTAAAAGGCTGAAACGACTGTTCAGAAATGAACGCATAAGCAAGGGACCGCAGAACGCTTGGTTTTGAGCGTTTGAAGTGCCATTGCTTATGGCGGGAATTTCTAGGTGTGGAAGCTGGATTATTCTAAAAGGCTGCGCCCGCGCATCGCGGGTGGTTCGGCGTTGCCGCGCAAAGCGTCGGTGTTAGCCGAACTTCCATTTATATATCATGGAAGAGTTTTGTAAAGGGCAGGCAAAATGTCTATATTTTGCCTGTTTTTTTACTTTCATTACCATAAAATAACGGTTAGGAGAAGCGGTGAAAGTGGTACACTATTACCGTGACGGTACATAATCGTGCAGACCAAATGGAGAAGGAGAACCTATAATGTATGTGATGAAACAAAATGGTTGGGTTGAGGTCATTTGCGGCAGCATGTTTTCAGGCAAGTCGGAGGAATTGATTCGCCGCGTCCGCAGGGCCACCTATGGAAATTTGTCTGTTCGTGTATTCAAGCCGGCCATCGATGATCGGTACGATGAGGAATCAGTTGTCTCCCATAACGGCACCTCCATTGTGGCGCGTCCTGTTCAAGAATCCTGTGACATTTTCGAGCATATTGACGAGCATGTGGATATTGTCGGCATTGATGAAGTCCAATTCTTTGATGAGCATGTGGTGGAAGTGGCGGAGACACTGGCCAACCGCAGCATCCGCGTGATTGCTGCCGGGCTGGATACCGACTTCCGCGGCGAGCCGTTCGGTGTCATGCCTGAGTTGATGGCATTATGTGAGTCGGTGACAAAGCTGAATGCGATATGCCCTGTTTGTGGTTCTCCCGCCAGCCGCACCCAGCGCTTGATCGACGGCGAACCTGCCTCCTATGATGACCCGGTCATCTTGGTCGGCGCTTCGGAGTCCTATGAACCGAGATGCCGCCACCACCATGAAGTACCGAATAAACCCAGCAGCAAGAAAATAAACAGCTTAACCGAAAGTTCCAATTAAAGGTGCCTATCCCGGCACTTTTTTTATAGGGGAAGGTTCCGAAGCTCACTCGGGCGCCAGCCATCCGCAGTCATGCCACATATGCGCACACTCGGTCGCCAGCTCCCTCATACGAGCCCAAATAACTTTGACCTGACCCCTTGTGTATACTATAATTAGACTGTTAATCGAAAAAGAGGTGAACGTGATGTTAGACCGATTGCAAGCGCTTGAGGATCGTTATAATAAATTGAATGAATTGCTCAGTGACCCTGAAATCATCAATGATACGGGAAAGCTTCGCGAGTACTCCAAAGAGCAGGCAGGCTTGGAGGATGTCGTGCAGGCATACCGGGAGTATAAGGATGTCACCAGCCAACTGAAGGATGCAAAGGAGATGCTGGATGACAGCCTCGATGATGAGATGGAAGACATGGTGAAGGCGGAGATCTCGGAGCTTCAGGAGTCCAAGGATGAGCTGGAGGAAAGAATGAGAATCCTGCTGTTGCCGAAGGATCCGAACGACGATAAAGACGTCTTCATGGAAATCCGCGGAGCTGCCGGCGGGGACGAGGCGGCATTGTTTGCCGGTGACCTGTATCGGATGTATTCCCGTTATGCGGAATCCCTCGGTTGGAAAATCGATGTCATGGAAGCCAGCTCTACCGGTGTCGGCGGTTATAAAGAAATCATATTCCTGATCAAAGGAGAAGGCGCCTATTCTCGTCTGAAATACGAAAATGGTGCACACCGTGTGCAGCGTGTTCCGGAGACGGAATCAGGCGGCCGGATCCATACCTCCACTGCAACAGTTGCTGTTTTGCCGGAAGCAGAGGAAGTAGAAGTGGAAGTGCATGAGAAAGATATCCGGGTGGACACCTTTGCATCCAGCGGTCCGGGCGGACAGAGTGTCAACACGACCATGTCTGCGGTGCGTCTGACCCACGAACCGACCGGAATTGTGGTTTCCATCCAGGATGAGAAGTCCCAGATCAAGAACAAAGAAAAGGCCATGAAAGTGCTGCGTGCGCGTATCTATGACAAATACCAGCAGGAAGCACAGGCAGAGTATGATGAGAACCGGAAATCCGCGGTCGGTACCGGGGACCGTTCCGAGCGGATCCGTACGTACAACTATCCACAAAACCGTGTGACAGATCACCGAATCGGTCTGACCATCCAAAAGCTTGATCAAATCATGCAGGGCAAACTCGATGAATTTGTGGATGCGCTGTTGATGGAAGAACAAGCGAAGAAAATGGAACAGATTGGTGAATAACATGAGCCGTAAACAGTATGAAGTCCTTCAATGGGCTTCTTCTTTTTTAGAAGCGAATAACCGGGAAGCACGTGTAGCGGAAATCCTGCTCCAGCATCACTTGGGTCTGACTCGGACGGAATTCCTGATGCAGATGCGGGAGCCGCTGCCTGATGATGTGGTGGCTGCATTGGAACAGGATGTGGATAAGCATGTGGAAACCGGTGTGCCTGTACAGCACCTGACAGGATATGAGGTGTTTTGGGGAAGGGAATTCACCGTCAATCCACATGTGCTGATCCCAAGGCCGGAGACAGAAGAACTGATCCAGCATATCCTGAGAACCAATCAAATGGAGAGACCTGTCATTGTGGATGCGGGGACAGGGAGCGGGGTCATTGCCATTACACTTGCTCTGGAGCTGGAGCACGCAGAGGTATATGCCACTGATATTTCTCCCCAGGCCTTGGAGACGGCTAAGACCAATGCAGCCAATCTGGAGGCAGATGTGCACTTTTTACAGGGAGATTTCCTAAAGCCGGTGTTGGACCAAGGGATAAAGGCGGATATCATCGTCTCCAATCCCCCGTATATCTCTGAAGCGGAAGCGGACGACCTGTCGGACACGGTGCGGAATTTTGATCCGGAGCTTGCATTATTTGCTGAAGAGCAAGGACTTGCCGCCTATCAAAAACTTGCCTCACAAGCGGACGTGCTGCTGAGCCAGGGTGGTTTGCTTGTATTCGAAATCGGCCACCAACAAGGGGAAGCTGTCCAGCAGATTATCAAAGGAAATTTCCCACCGGCAGAAACGGCAGTCATCCAGGATATCAATGGCAAGGATCGAATAGTCACCGCCACAATTAAATAGAAATTTACGAGAATACTAGTTTAGAATCATTTGGTACTGCCCATACTGTGGATAATAAAACAGATCAGGGGGACGGCCTAAATGAAGAAACTAGTATTTTTTGTTTTTATATTTTTTATTATATTTTTAAGTCTGCCAACCCAAGGAGTCAGTGAACAAATAGATGAAGAAGTCATGGAGTTTCAAGTGATTCCGGATGAAGCGATCCGATTGCGGATCTTGGCCAATAGTGACAGTGAGGAAGACCAGGAATTGAAACGGACGATCAGAGACAGGGTGAACAAAGAGATTACCGAATGGGTGGAACAGATGACGGATATAGAGGAAGCGCGGGAATTGATCGCCGAACGGATCCCGGAGGTAGAGAAGATTGTCGCAAAGGTGCTGGAAGAAGCAGGCAAGGAGCATTCCTTTGAGGTGGAGTACGGCGAAAATATCAGTTTCCCGGCAAAACTGTATGGAAACTATCTTTACCCAGAGGGGGAATACGAGGCCGTATTGATCTCTATTGGAGAGGCAGAGGGAGCTAATTGGTGGTGTGTCCTCTTCCCGCCCCTGTGTTTCTTGGACTTCTCCAACGGTACTTCTGTAGCGGCGGCGGAAGCGGATGAACGGGAAGCAGATGAACAGGATCTGGCCGAGGAGGAAGAAGAAACAGAAGTGAAATTCTTCCTGTTTGAATGGCTGGGCTGGTCATGAATCAGAAAATGTGTGCATAGAATGATAGAAATAAGCCAATACTAGACTAAAAAATAGAGGTGGATCACACATGAATCTGATTCCTGCTTACCGTGCGCCGGAAGATAAATTGGACAGTTACTTAGCGAATAATGAGGGGATCCAGAAGGAAAGCCTGCTTTTAAAAGGATATGTCGTAGAGATCGATGGGACCATTGAGGGAAGCTTTCAACTGGAAGAGATGGAAGAAGGAGTCTACTGGCTGAAGAAGCTGTATATCACCAAGTCGGAAGCGGGCAGGCTGCCGTTCCTGCTTGATGCGATACTGAAACTGGCCAACAAGAAAGGGGCGAAACAGCTGTTTGTCCACAGTCATCAGCCATTCCTGGATCTATTATTGGAAGCCCTTCAATTTCGTCCTCAAAATGAGCACGCGGTTGTGGATAAGTATCGCGCGACGGAAGGTAATTGGTGGTCGTATAGTGTATCCTGACAAGATATACACAGTATCCACAGGGGCATGTGGGTAACTTGTTGGAAAAATGTGAGTAGCTGGAGATTTCTGTGTACAATGAAAAGACAAACATTGTTGAAGGCTGTCGAGATGGCAAAGAGGCCTGTGGATAAATGTCCGCAGGTCTTTTTTTGTGGACTAATTGGTTTATTATCCCCAATCCTTCTTTTATAATGTTTTACTCCCTGTGGATTATCGACTAAAATGTAGGATAGAAAAGAGGGAAGATACGATGGAAACAACAAGATGGAAGATACAGGACAGTGAACGAATAGATGGACAAGCGATTGAAGAAGCGGCGGCAGTGCTCAAGCGAGGCGGCACGGTCGCCTTCCCGACAGAGACGGTCTATGGGTTGGGGGCAGATGCGACCAACGAGGAAGCTGTTTCAGGGATTTTTCAGGCGAAAGGGCGGCCACAGGATAATCCGCTGATCGCTCACATCGCAGATAGGGAACAGTTGTATGAACTGGTGGAGCGTCCATTTCCTTATGTGGATATGCTGCTGGATGCTTTCACACCGGGACCGCTGACCTTTGTGCTGCCAAGCAATGGAACATGTGCAGCGAATGTGACAGCAGGACTTCCTACCCTCGGTGTGCGCATTCCGGACCACCCGGTGGCACAGCAGCTGCTTCGAGCCTGCCGTCTGCCTATCGCCGCTCCGAGTGCCAATCTTTCAGGGAAGCCTAGTCCGACAACAGCAGATCATGTCTGGGCCGATCTCCATGGAAGAATCTCCGGGCTGGTGGACGGCGGGGCAACGGGAGTGGGCCTCGAATCCACAGTCTTGGATTGTACCCAGGAAATTCCGATCATACTGCGCCCGGGTGGCATTACCAGGGAACAGCTGGAGTCGGTGATCGGCAACGTCATGGTTGATCCTGCTTTGGCTGGAAAAGATGATCGGCCGAAAGCGCCTGGCATGAAATATAGGCACTATTCACCTGAGGTGCCATTATGGCTGGTGGAAGGCAATGTACAAGCCCTGCAAGATTTAATCGATCAGGAAAAGCAGAAAGGGCAGCGAATAGGTCTGCTTGCTGGTACTCGTACTGCCAAGCAGCTTGAAGCCGACGCAAAAATAGAGCTTGGCGGAGATATTGCGGAAATCGCTGCGAATCTGTATGACGGTCTCCGTACCTTTAAAGAAGGGGATATCGACCTGATCATCTGTGAAGCTTTCGCGCAAGAAGGACTGGGCCAAGCAGTCATGAACCGGTTGAAAAAAGCGGCAAGCGATTACCTGCAGCTGGGTTAAAGAGGCGCTTCTTTGAGGCATTCATAATCCCTTTTGGACATGCATATAGTTAATAAGCATGTTCAGGGGGGTAACAGGATGCAGGAGTATTACATAGCAGAAATCGTTTCATTGGTATTTATGGCAGCAGCTCTCGGAATGGACGCCTTTTCCGTATGCCTTGGCATCGGTATGCAGCGTCTCCGGTTGAAAAGGATCGCCTTGATCGGTCTGACGATCGGTGTCATGCATGTCATCATGCCATTCCTCGGCATCATTCTCGGGTCGTTCCTGTCCGGACAGATCGGACAGCTGACCACCCTAGCCGGCGGCCTGCTTCTATTCGGAATCGGAGCCCAGATGGTATTTTCCGCGTTTTCCGAAGGCCCTTCCACCCCGCTGCAGCCTATCGGGTTCGGCCTGCTCCTGCTTGCCTTCAGTGTCAGTATTGACAGTTTCTCCGTCGGACTCAGTCTCGGGCTATCTGGGGTGAAGACGATGCTGGCCCTTTTGTTGTTCGGAGCATTCAGTATGATGCTCGCATGGAGCGGGATGCTGCTCGGAAGGAAAGTGCAGGGCCTGCTTGGAATATACAGTGAAATACTTGGAGGAAGTGTCCTTTGCGGATTCGGTCTGCATGTACTATTCGGTTGAATAGTACATGCAGATTTTTTTGCTTGCATCACAGTACGTTTTGCTGCCGGAAGCCCTGGAATGGTGGATGTACTGCAGTTTTGTGACTCAAGTAGCGCGCTTGCGCTTTAGTGTTCATATGATATATTTAAGAGAGAGTGATGAAACGGAGGATCTTGGATGAAAATTTTGTTTGTATGTACGGGAAATACTTGCCGCAGCCCGATGGCGGAGGCGCTGTTGAAAAAGAAGGTGCCAGATGCCGAGGTCCAATCAGCGGGGATCTTTGCTGGCAAGAATCAGCGGGCCAATATCAATGCAATCCAGGCATTGAAGGAAAAAGGTGTGGACGCGGAACACTTGTCCCAGCCTGTGACCAGTAAGCTCCTGCAATGGGCCGATATCGTTTTGACCATGACCACCCAGCATAAACAATCCTTGATAATGGAATATCCGAACTTTCAGGATAAATACTTTACCCTGAAGGAATATGTTTCTGATACGGATAGGAAAGTGTGGGAACAGTTGAAGAAGGCTTATGCCGATTACGAGATGAAACGTTCCCTTTTCATTCAGGAAAATGAGATGAAGTTTGATAATAAGGTGCTGGACCGGAAGCTCAGAGAACATCTCCAGGAAGATGCCAAAAACATCCAGCGGTTGGAAGCCGATCTCATCAATTATGATATCTCTGATCCATTCGGCGGTGATCTTTCCATCTACCAGGACACATTGGCTGAGCTGGAGAAGCATATTGATATGCTGATTGAGAAAACGGAATGATTGCATACTTCAGCGCGAGAGATTTACTCGTGAGGTGCTCGTTCCTCTAATGATGAATCATCAATTGCATCCGCTCCGGCAGAATGCTTCGCTTTCCGTGGTTACGGCTTCAGTCTCCTCAGAAGAAAGGCACTTCTTCCGGGGCCTTCAGACTCGTGCTGTTCCCACAGAAGGCTATGCATTTTGTCTACGTTTGGTGAGGCTTTGTAGTTTTGAATGACTTGAAATAGTAAAAGCAACACACTTCCAATGCGTAAGGTATTCAATACTGTAATTGTAACTAGGGTTAATCGTGAGGTGCTCGTTCCTCTATTGATGTATCATCAATTGCATCCGCTCCGGCAGAATGCTTCGCTTTCCGTGGGCACGGTCTAAGTCTCCTCGGAAGCAAAGGACGCTTCCTGTGGGGTCTTCGACTCGTGCTGTTCCCACAGGAGTCTTCGCATTCTGCCTCCGCTAGATGTAGTGTTCTGGTTTTAAATTTGCGTGGATCATGGAACGAATATCTAGTGAAGCTTCCTCACTAAGAATTAATTTTGTAAATATGAAATCTTTTAATTCTATTCACTTCATAATACCCACTCAAGTTAAATCTCCCAACCAGCGAAGTGGAATTTCCGCAGCGATGCGGGTGGCTCCTTTACGACTTACCAATCAATATTTTTATTGTTCTATAACATTCATTTCCCCAACAATACACATTACTTTCTTTCATCTCCAAAACTACCTATAATAGCAAGATAACATCCACCAACTTCTACGAAACCTGTTTGACAGAAATAAATAACGGTAAATTTACAAAAAAGACTTAAAAAATAGTACAAAATCAGGCATAATATAGATAAGAAACAGCTAAATCCGAACCATATTGTTTATTTAACGAAAATTATACGTGAATAATAAGGGTTCGTCACAACCATAATAGGGCGGGTGATCATCAATGGCAGAATTCCATCAGCAGGTGAAGCAAGGTATCGAAACAATCTTGCAAGAATGGAAAGACAGTGGATATCTGCATGAAGGCGACTTGTTCGTGATCGGTTGTTCCACCAGTGAAGTCATCGGTGAAAAGATTGGCACAGCAGGAAGTGAAGAAATAGCTTCCATCCTGTTCAAAGAGCTGGATCGATGGAAAGAGCAGACAGGAATTCACCTCGCTTTCCAATGCTGTGAACATTTGAACCGTGCATTGGTAGTAGAAAGGGAGATTCTCAGGCCGAATCACCTGGAAGAAGTCTCTGTCATCCCAGTACCGACAGCAGGCGGGTCCATGGCTGCCCACGCCTATAAACAAATGGACAACCCTGCCGTAGTGGAGTCTGTCGCAGCCGATGCCGGTATCGATATTGGAGAAACCATGATCGGTATGCAGTTGAAGAAGGTGGCTGTGCCACTGCGTTTCAAGCAGCGTTCTATCGGAAACGCCAGAGTGACAGGCGCGCGCAGCAGGCCGAAGCTGATCGGTGGCAAGCGGGCCAATTATGAGGATACCAGACTGAATAACCAGTGTTGACACCAACGAAAAATAGCCCGAAACAATGGGGAGAAGCTGCTGATTTGGCCGTCAGAAAGAGGCGGTTGCCTGCTTTCTTCCCCCCAATGAGGTTTCACCTGTTCCGTCGCGACGGAGCATAAAGATATTATGATACATAGGGAGGAAATGAAATGGACCATCTTAAGCAATCAGACCAGGAACTATACCAAGCGATTCAAGCGGAAACAAAACGGCAACAGGATAAGATCGAGTTGATCGCATCGGAAAACTTTGTTTCACAAGCAGTAATGGAAGCAATGGGCTCCGTCCTCACCAACAAATATGCGGAAGGGTATCCGGGCAAAAGATATTATGGCGGGTGTGAGCATGTGGATGTCGTGGAAAATCTTGCGCGTGACCGTGCAAAAGAGCTCTTTGGCGCAGACCATGCCAACGTCCAGCCACATTCTGGAGCTCAGGCGAATATGGCTGTCTATTTCAGCGTTCTCCAGCCCGGTGACACGGTACTAGGGATGAACTTGAATCATGGTGGGCACCTTACCCATGGCAGCCCAGTCAATTCCAGTGGTAAACTGTATAACTTCGTTGATTACGGTGTGGACAAGGAGACCGAACAGCTGGATTATGATGATGTGAAAGCGAAGGCTCAAGAGGTTAAGCCGAAAATGATCGTTGCGGGAGCCAGTGCCTATTCCCGAGAAATCGATTTTGCCAAGTTCCGTGAAATCGCAGACAGTGTGGATGCTTATCTGATGGTGGACATGGCCCATATTGCCGGACTCGTAGCTGCGGGTGTCCATCAGAACCCAGTACCACATGCCCATTTTGTGACCACGACGACCCATAAGACATTGCGCGGACCACGCGGCGGCATGATCTTTTGTCAAGAGGAATTCGCCAAGCAGATTGACAAG
This sequence comes from Virgibacillus xinjiangensis, assembly GCF_042643145.1. Lineage (NCBI taxonomy): Bacteria > Bacillati > Bacillota > Bacilli > Caryophanales > Bacillaceae > Virgibacillus > Virgibacillus xinjiangensis. The sequence goes on along the minus strand of NZ_JBHRSA010000018.1, from coordinate 2,832 downwards.
GCTGTATTCCCTGGCATGCAGGGCGGCCCATTGATGCATATCATCGCAGCTAAAGCTGTCTGCTTCAAGGAAGCATTGTCCGATGATTTCAAGGAATATGCAGAACAGATCGTCAAGAATGCAGCCGCACTCGGTGACAGTCTGTCGAAAGAAGGTCTGCGCATCGTTTCGGGTGGTACGGACAACCATCTTCTCTTGTTGGATGTCACTTCTCTCGGAATCAGCGGTAAAGTCGCTGAACAGGTGCTGGATGAAATTGGTGTCACTGCCAATAAGAACACCATTCCTTATGATACGGAAAGCCCATTTGTCACAAGCGGTGTAAGAATCGGTACGGCAGCTGTGACCAGCCGCGGCTTCAAGGAAGAGGAAATGAAAGAGATTGCGGAGATTATGGCTCTGACTGTTAAGAACCATGAGGACGAAGTTAAGCTAGAAGAAGCATCCAAACGTGTCAAAGAACTGACACAAAAGTTCCCATTGTACGCCTGATCGAAGAGAGAAGCGGTTTTTACGGAAAAGAAGTGGGGTTCCCAGGACGGGAGCCCCTTTTTCGTGCGGATTCGACTTGAAACGGCAGGCTTTTATTAGTACAATTTGAAAGATATAACATTTAAAGGAGTGTTCGGCATAATGGGTAATGTATTCGTACTGGATCACCCGCTGATTCAACATAAGCTGACGTACATAAGAGATAAACGGACCGGTACCAAAGAATTCCGTGAATTGGTGGATGAAGTGGCAATGCTGATGGCATTCGAAATCACCCGGAATCTGCCGGTACAAGAAATAGATACAGAAACACCGGTAACTACCGCTACAACAAAAGTGCTGGCGGGCAAGAAAATCGGTCTGGTGCCGATCCTGCGTGCAGGACTTGGCATGGTCGACGGCATGCTGGACTTGATTCCGGCTGCAAAAGTGGGGCATGTCGGATTGTACCGCGATCCGGAAACACTGACACCACATGAGTATTATATAAAGCTTCCATCCGACATTGATGAACGTGAATTGATTGTGATCGACCCGATGCTCGCTACTGGCGGTTCGGCGAAAGATGCGATTGCATCCCTGAAGAAGCGCGGAGCCAAGAACATCCGCCTGATGTGCCTGATTGCGGCACCTGAGGGTGTGGAAGTGATCAAAGAAGCACATCCCGATGTCGACATCTACCTGGCTGCACTTGATGAAAAGCTGGATGAAAAAGGCTATATCATCCCAGGGCTCGGTGATGCCGGAGACCGTCTGTTCGGAACGAAATAAGGAGTTCTCTTTACGGAAACCTACTATGCTGATGGAGTGAAATAAATCTATGTCAAAGCGTATAAAAGTAATGACCATTTTCGGGACAAGGCCTGAGGCAATCAAGATGTCTCCGCTTGTCTTGGAACTGAACAAACGGCCGGAGGAATTCGAATCCATTGTGACCGTGACGGCCCAGCATCGAGAAATGCTGGATCAGGTGCTGGAAATTTTCGATATTCAGCCGGACTATGATCTGGATATCATGAAAAAGAAGCAGTCCCTGGCCCAGATCACGACCCGGGCGTTGGAGGGTCTCGATGAAGTCATGAAGGAGACGCAGCCGGATATGGTGCTGGTCCATGGGGATACGACTACGACCTTTGCCGCCTCCCTGGCAGCGTATTATAACCAGATTGCCATCGGGCATGTGGAAGCAGGACTGCGGACCTGGGATAAATATTCCCCGTATCCGGAAGAGATGAACCGGCAGCTTACAGGTGTCATGGCCGACCTTCATTTCTCCCCAACAGACAAATCGAAGAATAATCTGCTGGAAGAACATAAACCAGAAGATTCCATCAAGGTGACCGGCAATACGGCGATTGATGCATTAAAAACGACGGTCAGCGACAGCTATTCCAGCCCGGTGCTGGATCAGCTGGATGGAAAGCGGCTCGTCCTTATGACTGCCCACCGCCGGGAGAACCTCGGGTCGAATATGCAGCAGATGTTCCGGGCGATCAAGCGTTTAGTGGAGACCCATGATGATATCAAAGTCATCTATCCAGTCCATTTGAATCCTGTCGTACAGGAAACGGCCAATGAGATTCTTGGAAATGATGAACGGATCCAGCTGATTGAACCGCTTGGTGTTGTCGATTTCCATAATTTCGCTTCCCGTGCCCACCTGATTCTTACAGATTCCGGCGGCGTTCAGGAAGAAGCCCCTTCCTTAGGGGTGCCGGTGCTCGTCTTGCGGGATACGACCGAGCGTCCTGAAGGAATTGATGCAGGTACATTGAAACTTGCCGGCACGGAAGAAGACAACATCTTTGAAATGGCAAATCAACTGCTGTCCGATGATGAGGAGCACAGAAAAATGGCGAAGGCCTCCAACCCATATGGAGACGGAGAAGCTTCCCGCCGCATTGCGGATGCCATCCTGGAATACTTTAACGATCAGAAATAGACATGCAAAGCCGTATCAGTGAATTATTCATTGATGCGGCTTTTTTACGTGGTGGAAATCAGCAGGGAGCGAGGAAATCGGCAGTACGCTCGGGAAATCAGCAGGAGAGCGGGTATATCAGCAGGAGAGCGGGTATATCGGCAGGAGGGCGGGTATATCGGCATCATGCTCGGGGAATCGGCAGGAGAGCGAGGGTATCGGCAGCAGAGCATGGATATCAGCAGCACGCTCGGGAAATCAGCAGGAGAGCGGGGGTATCGGCAGGACAGCTCGGGAAATCGGCAGGAGGGCGGGGGAATCGGCAGGAGAGCGAAGATATCAGCAGCACACAGATTAAGTCCGTATAATTGTGTAAAAGTGTAAAAAAAAGAATGGATCACATCAATTCTTGGTTACAA
>NZ_JBHRSA010000017.1:0-519 GCF_042643145.1 Virgibacillus xinjiangensis | reverse complement strand
AAACTTCAAACTGTTCCATCGCTTCATTCTTCGAATTAGCTCTGTAAATGGCCTTTAAATCTTGCGTTACTTCTTCCTTATCTTTTTGACGAATAGTGTGTAATACGTTTCTAACTTTATGAACAACACAACGTTGGACATCAGCTTTTGGATAGACCTCTTTAACCACTGTTTCCAGGCCGGAGAGACCATCGAAAACAGTTAATAACACCTCTTCTAGTCCGCGGCTCTTGAGGTCTACTAATATCTCTTTCCACCCCAATGAACTTTCTTGTCCTCCTACATAGAAGCCAACTATTTCCTTATAACCTTCCTCTGTAATCCCGACAACAACGTAAACCACTTCACTAGCTACATCTTGCCGACGTAGCTTTATATAGGTCCCGTCAAGAAAGAGGATGGAATACCTTTTCTTTAACTCCCGTTGTTGCCAATCTTCTATCTCTTCCATAACTACTTCCGTGATATTACTAATGGTTGTGGCAGAATAGGAGCTACCTAGGATCCGTTCAATAAAAT
>NZ_JBHRSA010000016.1:0-519 GCF_042643145.1 Virgibacillus xinjiangensis | reverse complement strand
AAACTTCAAACTGTTCCATCGCTTCATTCTTCGAATTAGCTCTGTAAATGGCCTTTAAATCTTGCGTCACTTCTTCCTTATCTTTTTGACGAATAGTGTGTAATACGTTTCTAACTTTATGAACAACACAACGTTGGACATCAGCTTTTGGATAGACCTCTTTAACCACAGTTTCCAAGCCGGAGAGACCATCGAAAACAGTTAATAACACCTCTTCTAGTCCGCGGCTCTTGAGGTCCACTAATATCTCTTTCCACCCCAATGAACTTTCTTGTCCTCCTACATAGAAGCCAACTATTTCCTTATAACCTTCCTCTGTAATCCCAACAACAACGTAAACCACTTCACTAGCTACATCTTGCCGACGTAGCTTTATATAGGTCCCGTCAAGAAAGAGGATGGAATACCTTTTCTTTAACTCCCGTTGTTGCCAATCTTCTATCTCTTCCATCACTACTTCCGTGATATTACTAATGGTTGTGGCAGAATAGGAGCTACCTAGGATCCGTTCAATAAAAT
>NZ_JBHRSA010000015.1:0-71747 GCF_042643145.1 Virgibacillus xinjiangensis | reverse complement strand
TATTTTTCCATAAACCTAACCCCCATAAATTATTTTTACTCTAACTTATGGGGGTCAGGTCAAAAGCGAAGTATATGTTCGAAGCGGCTATCCCCACTACAAGATTTCTAGCTAGTTCGGCTATAGCTTTTGATTAAACACTTTTGTCCCAATCTCAACCTGTTTTGTATTTCATTTGATAGACTTTGGAAATGGCATGCGCACGGTCGGGCACCCCAAGTTTCTGGAAGATCTTTGTCACATGGTTTTTGACCGTATGACCGCTGATAAACAGCTCTTCAGCTATTTCACGGTTATTATAGCCCTGGACAACCAGATCAAGTACCTCTTGCTCCCTCGGGGACAGGTTCAGTTCTTTGACGGTCTGTTTCATGTCCAGCAGTTCTTCATTATTGATGATATCTTCCGTCAGTGTTATTTCCTCTTCCACCACCTGGCTTTCCTCCACAAAGGCAAGGAAGGTCCGTACGAGCTGATCTGCTCCCAGATGAATGCGGAGGTTGTTTAGCTGATCGCCCTTTGCATAGGAACAGGCCAAGGCAAATTGCTTCGGCTCTTCTTCCGCAACTGCCCATTCTGCCAGATTCATATTTTCCAGCAGTGACTTGCCTTCACGGACGATTTTTACCAGTCTAGCAGATTCTACATGCTGCTTGATAAAGTCCGCCTCATAGAAGGAAAGGTGGCAGGCCTGGATGAGTTCTTTCACCTCTGTTACTGGTTTACCCTGCACAGCGGCAAAATCACCTGCGATTCTGGAAGCTTCCTCGGTGATTTCATAGGCGGACCGGTCGAATTGGGCGATTGCCTCATGCAGGGAATAGATCTTTTCCTCTTCCGCATGAACGGTCTCCTGTTTGGCCAGCTGCAAGGATACACCGCCAATGGTTGATAAAGTCTCCAGGAATTCGGCATGCCCTTCCACTTCTTGATCAGTCAGGCCGTCCATACCGACACACAGGACTCCGAGTAGTTCCCCGTTATAGGTAAGGGGACATTCGATGACCGGAAAATCCCATGGCAGCTGTCCATCACTCTTCCTGATATGCGTTTCCCGGGTGGACTGAACGTCTTCCAAGTAATACCTTCTTGTTACATCGCGCGCATACTCACTGATCTGCTCCTTGCCGCTTCCCCTGGATACAAGCTGGATTTTTTCCGTCTTTGCTTCTTTCAGTACAATTGACGCAAAAGAACCTTCTACAAGGCCCAGACTGATATCGACGAGCAAGTAGAGAATGCGTTTATAGTCAGGTATCGTGGCCATCAATTTGCTGATTTCCACCAGGGAAGATAAGCGGTGCAGCTGGCTCCTATTCTCCTGCTGCAGGGTATCGAAGTGCACCCGTTTTTCCAATATGGCAGCCATGGTGCCGGCTAGCTCCCGCTCGTCTTCCGATATTCCTGTTTGGGTGAACTTCCCACCGAATAATAGGCCTTCTGCTCCTCCTGTCAATTGGATAGGGATACAGAATAGCGAGGTTGGAAAAAGACGCCTTTTGTGGAACATAACAGCTCTTGGATCGTTCTCAATCGACTCCCAAAATTCCTTTCTCCTGGTCAACAGCCCACGGCCAAGGAATCCTTCACCAAGCGAAAAACGCGTACCGGATAAGGCTTCCGTTTCCTCACCGGAAACCTTGGTGACCTGATAGGTGTCTTCCTCCAGCTTTTCCGCAATTCCAAGAAAATCAAAGGTATGACTGGCCTTCCGCAGCTTATCCAGCATGTGGTCCAGCCCAACTTCGATATCCTGGTAGGACTCCAGGAGCAGCCGGTTTTGTAATCGGATGGCCTCGTTTCCTTTTTCATCTCCAAGGATCCGGGCTGCCATGTTCTCCAATTTTTGGATCCATTCTTTTATGTTCGATTTTCTCTGTTCATCGAGTACCGGGGTATTTTCAATAATGTCCTCAGAAGGAAGACGTACAGACAGCTGTTCCTCCAGCTGTTCTTTCTTCTCTCTTTCCGAACCGTCCTCTATCAGGAAGCCAGCCCAAATATAATAGGAAAGACTGCGGGTGGCTTCCACCGGTTTGACGACCATATGGACACCCGGCCAAAGCTCGAGGAACAGCGGGTTTACGACACGGCGCACACCCGCGGACATATCTTTGATTCTGGTAAACAATTCTTCTTTCTTTTCATCTAACAGGATGCTGGTAAGGGGATTTTCCCCCATTACGGATAAAATCAGTTCTCCATTGGTATCAGTGATCATTACAGACAGGTTTTCATTCCAGGCAAACTGGCGGATGATTTCTTCAAGCAGTTCGTTATTCTGTGTCATATACCTTCCGTTCACTGGTTGTATCAATTTCCGTAATGATCAATGGCTCGTTATAACGATATAATGGTGCTTCCTCTGTACCAATCAACTCGAGAATACCCTGTCTTACCAGCAAATCCAATACAGGAAACAGGACATCTATCTGTTTCCCCAACTTTACTCCTAATCCTTCTGCCGACTCCACCATAAAGGGATCGGACTGGAACAACATCGTACATTCCGCTTGCAGTGTCAAAAACACATCATCTCTCAATAAGTTCCCTCCTTAGGGCTTTAGTAAAGGGGTGTCCTTCCAATACTATCCTATCGTAATGCAGTCACAAAGCATATCCCCTGATGTTCCCGTTTTGCTCCTATCCAATAGGAGCGGTTCTGATTTGTTTATACCCCTCCAGCCCCCATTTCATGTATACTAGCAGATAGAAAATCAAAATGAGCAAAAAGGAGCAGACGCAATGAAAGTAAAGATGAACGTGCAGACCGCCTATCATGGACAGCTGCTGAGGGCAGGTAAAACATATGACATTGAAGAAAGTGTTGCCGAACGCTGGATTGCCAGTAAAATCGCAGAAAAAGCAGAGGAAGAGTAGATAACCTTCCTCTGCTTTTTTTCGTTCACCTTGTACGCCGGCCTGATCCGCGCTAGTAAAAAAGACTGCCCTCATCAGGCAGCCTCTTCCTATCTATTGGCGAAAAACTCTTCGGCCTTTTCCAGGAACACTTCCTGATCCGGCTCCAGATCGTATTCTTCTTCAATTGCCTCTACCGGGCAGACTGCTTTGCATGCTCCGCAGTCAATGCACACATCTGGATCTATGTAAAATTGATCAGTGCCTTCCTCAATGCAGTCGACCGGGCAGACACTGACACATTCCCCGGATTTTTCATTGCGGCATGGATCCAATATGACAAAAGCCATCTATCGCAACCTCCTTAAAGTCCTAATCTGTCTCTATTTCATGATAAGACTTTCCCAGTCTCAAGTAAACATCTCTGCCCTGAATTTATCTATTCTTTTCAAAATAAAGATGATAATGGAAGGAACAACCAGGGTTGAACGATGTCCTGCAGTATGGACACCGGTTCTGACAGCCAAGATATTCATTGATGGACAATTCTTCCCCACAGCCGCCGCATAGAACAGCCTTTTGATCGAACATCTGCCGCGGCCAGACTTGTTTCTTCCCGCACCCATATTCCTCGTGACATTGGTAGCAGGGAAAATACTGACCACAGCAATAGAATTTGATGGCAATCCGGTCTATCTCCGTATGATAGTGGGAACACCTGGTTTCTTGATCAACTGCTCCAACCACCTCTTTTCCATGAACTCGCATATTGCACCTCCTTGATCAATGGACATTTTTTGCCAGGGATATAGCGAAAGATCTCTATATTACTGGATGATTCTTCAAATATTTCTTCCGACTTGTGTTTATACCGCTTTCTCTATTATATCAGTCTATTCCATGTACATTATAAGTAAATTTGAAATTCTTGTATATGGACTGTCATTGAGCCATTAGGCAAAGAAGGTGGAGGAAGGTATGTTTGACCTCCCCGGTGCCCGGGAACAAAAATTACAAAAAAGGAGTTTTGATTGATGAGAACATACACAGTTGTACCAAACGTTGATGCCGAGAGCTGGTTTGTAAAGCTGGAAGACGTGGCACCGGAAGAAGTATATGATTCCAAGGATGCAGCCATCGATGCTGCCGAACAAATGGCCAAGGAAAATACGCCAAGCCTCGTCCAGATCACCGATAAGAATCATAATGTCATGGAAGAGAAACGTTTCTGATTCAGGCCTGTAATGTTCTTCCATGTTTGCCGGGTGACATTCAGGGTATGTAGTAACTAGGAACAAGAACTACCGAGAGGAGAGATAGTGTGAAAGATAACATGGCAACCAAAGAAAAAGTCCAAAATAATAAAGGTAAAGTAGGTATGCTGGTTGGCGTAGGAAGCGTCGCAGCAGGGGTCTCCTTGATCCTGATGAACAGCAACGCAAGAACTAAAGTGAAGGATTCTTCTACACAAATGAAAGGCACGGTATCCAATTATGCTTCCACGGTAAAGGAAGATCCTAAAGGAACAAAGGATGCTATCATCGATAAGGTCAAACGCACCACAGATATCACCAAGGATGCCGTCAATAAAATCCAGAACATCCTGGACAACCAGGGACAGGAAATGAAAGAAACGGCTCAAGACGTGGTGGAACAATCAAAAGAAGTGGCTGATCAGTCCAAAGATGTAGTAGATACTGCTAAGGATGCTCAGGAAGAATTGAAAGGAGTCGGCGATGACGTCAAAAAGGCAAAAGATGAAGTCAAACCATCCGGCTCCAAGAAGAAAACCAATTCTGCTTCTAAAGAAACAAGCCATCACGTGATTAGTGAGCCGATTGAATAAATAGATAAAGCGGAAGTGCCCAGGCCCGGGCACTTCCGCTTTTATTTGAATTATGATCTATGGCAGCCGGGCTGGTTTGCTATGCCTTTCAGCGATAAGTCTCAGGTCCGGGCGATATATCCTGTCTCCTGCTGATAAACTTCAGCTGCGGCGGATTTCACACGCCTCCTGCCGATAAAACCCAGCTCCGGACGATTTATCCTGCCTCCTGCCGATAAACCTCAGCTCCGGACGATTTATCCTGCCTCCTGCCGATAAACCTCAGCTCCGGACGATTTATCCTGCCTCCTGCCGATAAACCTCAGCTCCCGCGGATTTCGCATGCCTCCTGCTGATAAACTCAAGCTGCGGCGGATTTCTCTCGTCTCCTGCTGATAAAACCCAGCTCCGGACGATTTATCCTGCCTCCTGCTGATAAACTCAAGCTACGGCGGATTTCACACGCCTCCTGCCGATATACTCCAGCTATGGCGGATTTCTCCAGCCTCCTGCTGATAAACTCCAGCTATGGCGGATTTCACATGCCTCCTGCCGATAAAACCCAGCTCCCGCGGATTCCCGTCCCAACTGCTGATAAGCTCCCACCTATGATTTATCTTTCAGTTTGGCCAACTGTTCGGCAAGGGCATTATTGGCGAATCCGTCATCCTGTTTCTTCAGGTACTTGTTAACATCCTTCTTGGATACCTTATGTTTCTTCTCCCGTTCCTTGCGTTCATTGAAGGTGGAGAGTTTTTCTCTATGGCCGCATTTGCAGAGGAACATCTTGCCTTCCCCTTCCCCGCGCATTTCCATCCGCTTATGGCAATTCGGGCAGCGTGCATTGGTCTTTTTGGCAATATTCTTCTTGTGCCCACAGGAGCGGTCTTGGCAAACGAGCATCCGGCCATGCTTGTTTTTGATCTCCAGCATCAATTTTCCGCAATCCGGACATTTGGTTCCGGTCATGTTGTCATGCTTGAACTTTTCATCGCTTTCCTTGATTTGCTGGACCACCTGCTTGGAGTAGTCTTTCATTTCTCCGATGAATTTCTCTTTTTTCAAGCTTCCTTTTTCAATCTGGCTCAATTTCTGTTCCCATTCAGCGGTCAATGCCGGGGAACGCAGCTCTTCCGGCACCAGATCAAGCAATTGGCGTCCCTTGGAAGTCAGGAATATATGCTTCCCTTTCATCTCCATATACATACTGTTGAACAGCTTATCGATGATATCCGCCCGTGTCGCCACAGTTCCTAAGCCACCTGTCTTGTTGATGGTTTTGGCGAGATGACGTTCATCACTGTCCATATATTTCACTGGATTTTCCATTGCTTGAAGCAAACTTCCTTCAGTGAAACGCTCTGGTGGTTTGGTTTCTCCCTGGGTCAGGGACATATTCAGACCTGTAAGCTGATTTCCCTTTTCGATAGACGGCAGGTTCTGATCATCCTGTTCTTCGTCATCAAACCGGTTGTCATAGATTTCTTTCCATCCTTGTTTTTTGACAATCTTGCCTCTCGCCTTAAACTGTTCACCCTGAATATCTGCTGTGATGGTTGTCTGTTCATACTCATATGGTTCAGACAATACAGCAAGGAAACGCTTGACGACAAGGTCATAAATCTTCCGCTCCTTATCATCCAAGTCCTCCAGGATGACCGGCTGTTCGGTTGGGATGATGGCGTGATGGTCGCTGACCTTTGCATCGTCCACCACTGCTTTGGGTAGCTTCAGATCCCTGCGCATCACTTTTCCAGCTGCCTTGGCATATTGATCCACGCCACAGGCTTTGACCCGCTCTTTGAGCGTCGGCACAATATCGGAAGAAAGGACTCGGGAGTCGGTACGCGGATAAGTCAATACCTTGTGCTGCTCATACAGTTTCTGCATCAAATTGAGGGTCTGCTTTCCGGAATATCCGAAAATCCGGTTGGCATCCCGCTGCAGCTCTGTCAGATCATAAAGCTGTGGTGCAAATTTTTTCTTATAGGATTTGGACACATCAGTTACTTTTGCCGGCTTGCCTTTCAGCTTGCCAAGCAGTGCGTCTGCCTTATCCTTGGAAAAAATCCGGCTATTGTTTTTGGCATCCTGCCAGGTGAGTGTGAATCCTTTATTGGTTTTGGCTTGGATTCCATAGAATTTCTTCGGCTGGAACTCTTTGATCTCTTGTTCCCGTTTAGCGACCATTGCCAGTGTCGGTGTCTGGACACGCCCACTGGAAAGCTGCGCATTGAACTTGGTGGTCAGTGCCCTCGTTGCATTCAAGCCGACATACCAGTCCGCTTCCGACCTGGCAGCCGCAGCGGCATACAGGTTTTCATATTTATTGCCGGGCTTCAGCTGCTTGAATCCGTCACGGATCGCCTTATCGGTGACAGAGGAGATCCATAAGCGTTTTACCGGCTTCTTCACACGGGCTTTCTCAAGAATCCAGCGTGCTACCAGTTCTCCCTCACGACCCGCATCTGTGGCAATAACGATTTCTTTCACATCGTTGCGGTTCAACTGCGTTTTTACAGAATTAAACTGTTTCCCCGTTTTTTTGATGACGACCAGCTTCTGCTGTTTCGGCAGCATTGGCAGGTCTTCCAATTTCCATGTTTTATATTTGTCGTCATATACTTCTGGGTCGGCCAGCGTCACCAAATGGCCCAGCGCCCAGGTGACGATATACTTGGAACCTTCCATGAAGCCGTTGCCCTTCTTTGTGCAATTCAGCACACGGGCAATGTCGCGCCCCACGGATGGCTTTTCTGCGAGTACCACTGTTTTGCTCATGATAAAAATTCCTTTCTATTTAAAGAACATCTATATGCTACTTTACCATAGATTCCGTCCATCGTGCAGGTATCATTCCCTTCCAGGAGCGTTGGGCGGCCACGGTCCAGTCACACCGTCTCCGCCCAAACCATAAACTAATTCAGATACCAGATAAAAGGAATTGATGCGAATGCTTTACTATACAGGGTTGTTTCTGCTGGTGATTGCTGTCAGCCTGGATGGGCTGGGGGTGGGGATTACGTACGGAATGAGGAAAATCAAAGTTCCGTTGGCTGCATTGATGATCATCATGCTCTGTTCGGGGATCATTGTCCTGCTCTCAATGATCATCGGCCATACTCTCAGCTCTTTCATTTCGCCGGAAATGACCCAGATGCTTGGCGGGGGCATTCTCGTTTTTCTGGGTCTGTTTTCTTTATATAACATCATCAGGCCAGAAAAAGAAGGGGCAGAAAGCAGCCAGAACATCCTCACCACGGTGCTGGCTACACCAGATAAAGCGGATTTGGATCGTTCCGGGATCATCTCTCCTGGGGAAGCTCTGCTGCTGGGGGCTGCTCTGGCTCTGGACGCTTTCGGAGCAGGTATCGCTGCATCCATGATCGGCTATGCCGCAGCTTTGACTGCCGCCTTGATCGCGTGCATGAGTGGTCTGTTCCTGTACAGTGGTATGAAACTCGGTCTGTTTCTGTCCCGGAACAAAAAGCTGCAGAAGATGACATTTCTGCCTCCTGTCCTATTGATCACTCTTGGCGTGACCAATATGCTATAAAGCTTTAACCCAACCTCCGTCCACAATCATGGATTGACCGGTTATATATGTATTGGCACCGGACCCCAAGAAGACTATTGCCTTGGCAAATTCATCGGGACGACCGTAGCGCTTCATCGGTATACCCTCTTCAGCTTCTCTTTTCAGCTCGCTGAGGGAGACTCCCTGCTGGTCTGCAGTAAAACGATTCAACTCAACCATTCGGTCTGTCTCAATCGTACCGGGTCCCACTGTATTGATCAGAATGCTGTCCTCTGCTAGTTCCTGGGACAACGTTTTTGCCAAACCGGTAATCCCTGGACGCAACGTATTGGAAAGCACCAAGTTATCCAGCGACTGTTTAATGGAGGAGGAGGCTATATTCACGATGCGGCCCTCTCCCTGCTTCTGCATATATGGAACAACGGCACGGATGGTGCGGACAAAACTGAGCAGATTGAGTTCAAACGCGTGGTACCAGTCTTCATCCTTCATGTCCATGAATTTCCCTGCAGGGGGACCGCCAGCATTATTGACGAGGACATCAATGCCTCCTGTGCGTTCTGCGGCCTTTGCAGCTAGTGCAGCAATCTGTTCACTGTCTTTCATATCACAAACCTGATAATCCACCTGTGAATTTCCTGTTTCCCGCTGAATCTCTTCTGCCGTCTGTTTCAACACATCTTCATCCCTGCTGCTGATCAGGACATTCGCACCTTCCCGAGCATATTCGACAGCAACGGCCTTCCCCAGCCCCTTGCTGGAGGCGGTTACTAATACTGATTTTCCTGCTAATTCCATATCCATTTCCTTCACTCCTTTTTCGTAGTCAGCTATGTTCTACTTCCCAGGCTTCAGAATTGATGCAGAAAGAAACCCGGAATCTGTCCTATATCTACTATAAGACAGATTCCGGGTTTTTAAAATCATAAATTTTTTGTCAACTTGCAAGTTTACAGTAAAGAAAGAATAAGACTGATCACTACAATTGCACCGATAATCATTAAAATCGTACGTAACATGTTCCCATCCTCCTATACTTTCAGCGTCTTATGGATAGATTACCCGCAACAACCTGCAAGGAAACATTCCGCTAGAAAGTCAGGAAATGAAGTTTAATAGGATGGTAATGGAAACGATGCTGATGAGTGTTCCGATCAGTGTAATGCTTGATACGAGATCCGGTTCGGTATCAAATTCGATGGCATACATGGTTGTGGTAGCTGCCGTCGGCATGGCCGAGATGATCAAGATGACGGTAGCTACTATCGGATCCATATCCACGACGGAAATGAAAGCAAAGGCAATCAGCGGAGCTCCGACCATCTTCAACGTAACAGAGGAAACCACCACCTGCCAGTTCATCTTCAAGGAGACGATGGACGCCAGCTGCATGCCGAGCATGATCATCATGACTGGGATGGCTGCATCCCCCACCATGGAAATCGTTGAATGAATCGGTTCTGGAATCGGCCCCCAAGAAAAGCCCTGGAATAAGAAAGCGAGGATGGCTGCATAGGTTGCCGGCATCTTAAAGATATTCAGCACAGCCCTTTTCATCCCGCTTGTACTTCTAGAAGCATAATAGACTCCGAAGAAATTGTTCATCATCGACTGAACAACCATGATGAATACCGCATACGGCAGAGCTTCCGTGCCAACACTGAAGAGGACGACAGGCAGGCCGTAATTTCCGGAATTCATAAAACCAGTGGACAGAATGGCTGCACTCTCCACAGAAGGTTTCCATTTCCATATCATCGAAAGGATTTTATTGATGAGGACGGTCGCAAAAAATAGAAAGAACATAAAAATGACAATAACCATATAACCGCCATCAAAATCAGCTTCCGATAAATTGATGAACACAAGTGCCGGTGACAATATGTAAATGGATACCGATGATAAGGTACGGACATCCATCACACGGATTCGCTGCAGGACAAACCCGGAAGCGAAGACTAGAATAATAGGCAAAATAACATTAAAGAATAAACTCATTGAAAAACTCCACCATCTATCAAATAATCGAAGAAACATCTTGTTGACTGTCTCTTCTAATTTGTAATAATAGCATAAAAACTTAACGGAAGTCGAAATAATGGTTTAGAAAAGAAAAAACCGGGGTAAACTTGACATTGTGGTGGTTCCATGAGATGATTGTCAGGTTATGAAATGTAACTAGTAAGTGATTCTGGCATTCTGCAATGTTTTTAAAGATGCTTATTCACACTGGCGCGGCTAAGGGGCCGCAAGGACGTAAGAGCAGGTAGGGCTTACGTTGCTTAAGTTAGAAAACATACCAGTGGAACATGTACCGCGGTAAAATGGAGATCCCATCGGAACAGGATTTTCCGCCCGTGTTGGAACGGGATAAAATATTTAATAAAAAATCTAAACTTATGTGTTACTTTTAAAAACAAAGGGGTACTCTTTTACTAAAAGGGTGCTCCTTTTCCAATTTACATACAAGGAAAGTAGGATGATAATGGATCATTTACAATCAGGTACTATTCAGTCAATGGCCGTGGAACGAAAAATCGATACAGGGTATGTGCTGATGCAAGATGGATCAGAAGCACTGCTGCACCATAATGAGACCGAACAGGAATTGGAACCAGGTGACACAGTGGATGTATTTCTCTACCCGGATAAGAAAGGGCAGATTATCGCTTCAGCAAAGCTTCCTCATGTGGTCATGGATGCTTACGGTTGGACAGAAGTTGTGGAAGTGCTCCCCCATCTGGGTGCTTTTGTCGATATCGGGACAACGAAAGAGATTCTTGTTTCCAAAGATGACCTGCCATTATTCGAAAAGGTCTGGCCGCAACCCGGCGATAAATTGTTTGTCACATTGGGCAGAGATAAAAAGGGTCGCTTGCTCGCTATCCCTGCCACAGAAGGGGTCATTGCCAGGGAAGTAGAACTTGCACCGGAAGAACTGCTGAACCAAACGGTCAGTGGAACCGTCTACCATACAAGCAAGGAAGGCTCCGCTATCCTGACCGACGATGATTACCGAGGGTTCATCCACCATACAGAGCGAAAAGAAGAGCCGCGGCTTGGCGAATATGTAGAAGGACGGGTCATTGAGGTAAAGACGGACGGGACACTAAATATATCACTCCGCCCCCTCAAACAGCACAGTATGGGAGAAGATGCCGATGAGATCCTGGCTTTCATGCAGGAGCAAGACGGTAGGATGGCGTTCACGGATAAGAGCGATCCTGAAGATATCAGAGGCACCTTCCAAATAAGCAAAGCAGCTTTTAAACGAGCACTCGGCAGGTTGATGAAAGAAGGCAAGATTGAACAACGCGATGGGTATACCTATTTAAAAGAGGATTAAACATATGAAAAAAACCGCAGGATCATATGAAATGACCCTGCGGTTTTTCCTTCTGTAAAAGCAGTAACCAACCGCTCTTCTATACTTATGCTTCAGCGTTGGCTTTGGCGTCAAAGATTGAAGTGATCACCAATCCGACCGCTCCAGCAAACACGAAAGCAATGCCCCATCCGCCGAGACCGGCACCCATGATATCCACTCTGTCAAGAATGGAACTGGTCAGGATCAGCAGCAATCCAGTAAACGCACAGAAGATGCCTGGATAATAACCCACCATGGAAGCTTTGTCCATCGTCTTAGCAAGGAACAAACCAAGAACGACCAGGGCAGCTGTTAAAATAATCCCGATAGTAATTACAGATTGAACCATATTCTTTCACCCCATTACATATATGTACATTTAGTTCTAGTATAAGTTTGAACCATCGTAAAGTCAATGAAACAATCGCTTGGTTCACCAGTCGGCTACTCTTCCTACCTGGCTGTCTTCCAATCTAACTTTTATTCCATGGGGATGGAACTGGGAGTTCGTCAGGATGTCTTTGACGGTACCATGGGTGGTCTTCCCTGTCCGTTGATCCTTCTTCAGAACAATATTCACTTCCATGCCTGGTCTGATATTTGCCCTGTACCTGCCATCTGTTGTCATTTATGCATACCTGCCTTCCACTTTATTCCGAATAATTCTCTTTTTATTATAAACACAAACCTCATGTTAAGCCAATTCTATATTATAAAGCAAAGTTTGTTACAAAAGTTTTCTTCCCAGTAATGGCGTATAATGGAAATCAAGGAGGGTCTTTATCATGAAGAAATTTGAAGACTATACGTATGAACGGCCGATCTTGGAAGAGGAAAAAGAAAAGTTCCAGCAGCTATTGGATGCATTTACATCTGCAGAAACGGGACAGGAGGCTTCCCGGGCCTTCCAAACAATCAATACATTCCGCAACCGTTTGGATACGATGGGAAACCTGGTCTACATCCGAGCTTCCATTGATACGAATGACGAGTATTACCAGAAGGAACGGGATTACTTCGATCAGCTGGAACCTGAACTGGAAGCACTTAGTACCAAATTTTACCGGGCATTGATCGACTCCCCACACAAGAAAGAACTTGAAGAGGAATGGGGACCGCAGCTCTTCAGAATTGCCGATTACAGCGTCCGGAAATTTTCCCCGGAAGTCATCGAACTCTTACAGAAGGAAAATAAATTGACATCCGACTATTCCAAACTGGTCGCCTCTGCACAGGTGGAATTTCAAGGAGAGACCTACACCCTCGCCCAGTTGAGTCCTTTCACCCAACATCGGGATAGAGATGTACGTAAGGAGGCAGTAAAGGCCAGTGCTGAATTCTTCGAAAACCATGCAGATCAATTTGACGATATATATGACCAGCTGGTAAAAGTGCGCCATGAGACAGCAGTAAAACTGGGATTTAAAAACTTTGTAGAATTAGGTTACCTTCGGATGGAGAGATATGACTATGATGCCGATATGGTGGCAGCCTTCCGTAAACAAGTAAGGGACAACATCGTCCCCCTTGCTTCGAAACTCTACCAGAAACAGGCAGAGCGTATTGGCGTCGAATCTCTCAACTATTATGATGAAAGTTTCGAATTCCAAACAGGAAATGCCCAGCCGAAAGGATCCCCGGAATGGATCATTAAGAACGGCAAGAAAATGTATGAGGAGCTTTCCATAGAGACCGATGAATTTTTCCGTTATATGCTGGATCGCAATTTAATGGATCTGGAAGCGAAGAAAGGGAAGGAAGCTGGTGGCTATTGCACTTTCATTGAAGATTACCAGTCTCCGTTCATCTTCTCCAATTTTAATGGGACGTCTGCAGACATCGATGTTCTCACCCACGAAGCAGGACATGCTTTCCAATTCTATTCCAGTCGCAATATCGGCATCCCGGAATACCTGATTCCGACCAGTGAGGCCGCGGAAATCCATTCCATGAGCATGGAGTTCTTCACCTGGCCTTGGATGGAACTATTCTTCCAAGAAGACGCCGATAAATACAAATACACCCATCTGGCGGATGGACTGAAGTTTATTCCGTACGGGGTTGCTGTCGATGAATTCCAGCATATGGTCTATGAGAATCCAGATTGGACACCGGAACAGCGGAAGCATGCATGGAAGGAACTTGAAGAAATCTATTTGCCACACCGGGATTACGACGGAATTCCATATTTGGAAGGCGGCGCTTTTTGGCAGCGGCAGGGGCATATCTATGAAGTCCCCTTCTATTATATCGACTATACACTTGCCCAAATTTGTGCCTTTCAGTTCTGGAAGCGGTCCAGAGAAGACAAAGACAAAGCATGGGAAGATTACCTGCATCTATGCAAACTCGGCGGCTCCAAGCCATTCCTTGGCTTAGTAGAAGAAGCCGGCCTCCAGTCTCCTTTCCAGGAAGGTACCGTAGAGACAGTCATCAGCTCCATCGAACAATGGCTGGACTCTGTTGATGATCAAGCATTATAGAACCTGCGCTGAACCAAACCGAAAAACGCCGGTTTGGTTCTTTTTCATGTAATATCGTGTGTCTTCTCCTTTCCTGAATTTCTTTCAGCATTATGCTAAAATAGGTGGGACTATCTAATAATAGAAGGAGATTACCATGACTTATAAAGCATTATTTCTGGATATTGACGGAACCATCCTCAAACCGGACCACACCTATACCGATTCAACCAAGACTGCCATTTCCCAAGCGAAAGAAAAAGGAGTCGAGGTGTTCATAGCCACTGGTAGACCACTCCATGAAATAGAGGGCCTTGCTGAGGAACTGGATGTCGATTCGTTGATCGGCTATAACGGCGCGTATGCAGTCTACCAGGACGAGACTATTGTCGATGAACCGATCAGCAGTGAAACAGTCAGGCGATTCCTGAACATTGCCGAAGAAAATGGGCATGAGCTTGTTCTCTATACCAATGGATGCAATTACTTCACTTCTTTGGACCATCCGTTTGTCCAGCAGTTCAACGATATTTTCCAGCTAAAGAAAAATGAAGTGTTCACCGATGATGTAATAGATCAAATCATTGGGATTACGATCCTGAACATCAGCCCGGAAAAAGCCCGCCTCTACGAAATCGAAGAGAATATCCGCCTATCGATTGTCAATGTCAACGGAGCGGAGCAGGCACAGGATCTCATCCGGAAGAATGTGAATAAAGGAGAAGCTGTAAAAACCATTCTCCAACGCCTCCATATTCCCCAAGAACAAGCGATTGCATTTGGTGATGGAATGAATGATAAAGAAATGCTCCAGGCAGTCGGCCACGGATTCGCCATGGGCAATGCCCATCCGGATCTCGTTGAATTTGCCAAGTATCAAACCACCACCGTAACCGAGTCCGGTATTTATAACGGATTGAAGAAACTCGGACTGGTGGATTAGCAAGAAAGCGCATCTAAGAAGATGCGCTTTCTTGCGTATGTAATCCTGCCGATATATACGGGCGCCTGCTGATTTCCCGTCGCTTCTGCCGATATCCCGTCGCTCCTGCCGATATGCCCGGGCTCCTGCTGATATGCCCGGGCTCCTGCCGATTTCCCGGCGCTCCTGCTGATATGCCCGGGCTCCTGCCGATTTCCCGGCGCTCCTGCTGATATGCCCGGGCTCCTGCTGATATCCCGTCTCTCCTGCTGATATGCCCGGGCTCCTGCCGATTTCCCGTCTCTCCTGCTGATATGCCCGGGCTCCTGCTGATATGCCCGGGCTCCTGCTGATTTCCCGGCGCTCCTGCTGATTTCCTCCCAGTGCTCCAAAAAAACAGTCATGGTTAACCCATGACATGACTGTTTAATCCTCTAAAGAAATAATCCCCCATATAGGAATGCACCAAGAATGACGAATGCTGGATGGATGTTGACCCGCTCAATCAAGAGAAAGCTCGCGGCGCCTAGGATCAGGGTCTGCCATAAGCCGATTCCTTCTGCTGAATCAGCGAAGAACCTCCATGCCATCATTCCGAGCAGAATGGCAATCACCGGCTGCACAAAAAGGGTGAGCCGTTTAACCTTCGGGGAATCTTTAAATTTGAGCAACACACTGAGCAGCAGGACCATAATTATGAGGGATGGGGCTACGGTCGCAAAGATGCCGATTACTGAACCAGGTACCCCGCCTACTTCGTATCCAATGTATCCTGCCATTTTAGTGGCAATCGGGCCCGGCAGTGAATTACCCAGAGCAAGCACCTCACTGAATTCCTGAACGGTCATCCACTCGTATCTGCGCACCACTTCGTTCTCTACCAATGGAATGGAAGCAGGACCACCACCATAGCCCAGGATGCCAGGTATGAAAAATGCCAAAAATATCTCCCAATAAACCATCATTATCGATCACCTTCCTTCTTTCGGGCATTATGTCCAGGCTCGTCCCTGACCAGCAGCGCTAACGCAAGAAGAAAAGCAATGATGATCGCCGGATGAATGCCTGCCACTTCTAAAAGAATGAAAATCACTACGGCAAAAACCAGCGCCCTGCCCCAACCAAGTCCTTTCCTTGCCTTATTGATAAATTGCCAGGTCAAGACAGCAAGCATCATTCCTACAACAGGAACCACTGCAGCCGTCATTCCCTGCACCCAGTCGAATTCCTTGATGGAAGAGATGGTCGTCAGCAAGATGATCATCAATATTATGGTAGGTACGATGGTTGCCAAGACTGCATAGATCATCCCGCCAATCCCCGTTACTCTGTACCCGATATACCCTGCCATTTTTGTGGCAATCGGTCCAGGCAATGTGTTGGCAAGTGCCAGCAGATCACCGAAGTCATCATCTCTCATCCACTTATACTTATCTACTACTTCTTTATGGATTAAAGGGATGGAGGCAGGTCCACCTCCAAACCCCAACATACCTACCCGGAAAAAGGCGATAAATAGATTCCATTGTGTTTTCATGTAAACCACATTTCCTTTTAGTTTCAATAGTTTGTTAGGATACTATTTCGTATATTACCAGGAAGAAACCGTCCCATCTGTTCGTGATTCAGTTCCACCTGCAAGTACACCGGACTCCGCATCCCTCCAGATTGCCTGGCCTCGCCCGAAACTGTTGGGTTCGAGTTGATAACGGATCTGATGCCCTTTTGCTTGAAGCTCTTGGGCAATATGATGTGGAAAACGGTGTTCCACTTCAACTATCTTATCACCCATCCACTGCCATCTAGGCGCGTCGAGTGCTGCTTGAGGGTTGAGGCCAAAATCGATGGTATTCATTGCCACTTGAACATGGCCCTGCGGCTGCATGAAACCGCCCATAACACCAAATGGACCGACCGGTTGATTCCCCTTGGAAAGAAATCCCGGTATGATGGTGTGGTAGGATTTCTTTCCCCCTTCAAGCGCGTTGACATGTTTCGGATCCATGGAGAAGTTATGTCCCCTATTCTGCAAAGCGATTCCAGTACCTGGTACTACTAAACCAGATCCGAATCCCATATAATTGCTTTGGATAAAGGAAACCATATTTCCTTCTCCATCAGCGGCAGCCAGATAGACCGTGCCACTCGACGATGGCTCTCCTGCTTCCGGCTGAATGGCCCTGTCCGTTATGAGGGAACGCCGTTTCGCCGCATAGGCTTCACTCAACAGCTTTGCCGGTTTTACTTTCATATGTGTCAATTCTGTCACATGCTCATGGGCATCCGCAAAGGCTAGTTTAATTGCTTCCATTTGTTTGTGATAGGTTTCGGCGGATTCCTTCTCCGGAAATTCAAAGCCTTTCAGGATATTTAGAGCTTCCAAGGCTACGATTCCTTGCCCGCTCGGTGGTATCTCCCAAACATCATATCCACGGTAATTCACTTTGATCGGCTCCGTCCACTCAGCTTGATGGTCGGCCAAATCTGCCTTGCTCAAATAACCACCATGTTCCTCCGAGAACGCCGCAATCTTCTCAGCCAGATCCCCACGATAGAAGGACTCAGCCTGTGTATCGGCAATCTCCTCCAAGGTACGAGCATGATCCGGAGATGACCATAATTCACCTACCCGAGGCGCACGACCGTTTGGTGCAAATGTCTTGAACCAATGCTTGAACATGTCACCGGTCAGTTCTTTACGGTACTTCTGATAGCCATTGTTCCAGAATCTAGCCAATGTAGGGGATAATGGATAGCCTTCCCGTGCATATGTAATAGCCGGTTGCAACACATCCTTCAATGGCAGCTTTCCAAACTGTCCAGACAGTTCAGCCCATGCTGAAGGTGCCCCAGGTACGGTCACTGGTGCCCAGCCGTATGCAGGAATCTCTTCCATACCTGCCTTCTTCAACTGATCGATCGATATGTTCCTCGGCGACCTGCCATTCGCGTTCAACCCATGCAATCTGCCTTTTGTCCAAACCAGGGCAAATGCGTCCCCGCCAATTCCGTTGGAAGTTGGCTCTACAACAGTGAGGCAGGCAGCGGTTGCAATTGCCGCATCAATCGCATTTCCGCCCTTTTTCAAAATTTCAAGGCCCGCTTGACTGGCAAGGGGCTGCGAGGTAGCGACCATTCCCTTCCTCGCATATACAGCATTCCGGGCGACCGCATATGGATATGATTCACTTGAAAAAGATTCCATCCCAATTGTCCCTCCGTCTGAATATTTTATCGAATTAGTTAATATGTTACGAAATTAATGGTAAGATGTCAATCAACCATAAAGCTAATCTATATGAATGCTTACAATAATAAAGTGGATTGGTATAATTACTTGCTTTTTGTGATATCATGGTCCTATATATTCAATAATGGGAGTTAGTGATTATTCATGAGGTATGATGAAACAGATAAGAGACTCTTGGAAATTCTCTCAGAAGACGGCAGAATATCGTATGTGGATTTAGCAGAAAAGATAGGGCTTTCACGAGTAGCTGTAAAGGACCGTATCGACAGTCTGAAAAATCGAGGAATCATTGAAAAGTTTTCAGTGGTCATCAATTCAGAAAAAGCAGGAAAAAAAGTATCCGCCTTCTTTGAAGTGGATGTAGAACCGAAACATATGCAGGAAGTTGCCCAGAATTTGGCAGATAATCCGCATGTAGCGAGCATCTACCAGATGACCGGGCCAAGCACGCTCCATATGCATGTGCTTGTCGAGGACTTCCCAAAGTTGGAGGCTTTTATCAATCAGGAGTTATATGCAGTGGAGGGTATTACCCGGGTGGAAAGTTCTGTAATCCTGAAAAGATTTAAGAGTCGGACAGGATACAAGCTATGATAGGGTGGATGAAAAAAAGAGGCAGGGATTCTACTCCCGGCCTCTCTTTTTAAATAGCTACAGATTCACGGACCTTTTTGGCGAGTCCCTGTATATTGGATAATGCACCGATATCAAGGTTTCCGCCGCTTACGATGACACCACAATGCCGTGATTTAATCTTCTCTTTATGGGAGAATAAGGCTGCGATCGCTGCCGCGCCTGCCCCTTCCATGAGGGTTTTGTTTCTCTCCAGCATATATACGATAGCTGCAGCAATTTCCTCATCTGTCACTGTTACAATTTCATCGACATATTCCCGTATGATAGGAAGCGTATGTTTACCGGGCTGCTTAACAGCAATGCCTTCTGCAATGGTAGAGACGGACTGCAGGTTCGTAACTCCGCCGCTGTAATAGCTGTCATGTATAGCAGCTGCCCCTTCCGCCTGAACTCCAATCACGCGGATATTGGAGTTGGCATATTTGGCAGCGACAGCAATACCACTGATCAGTCCGCCGCCGCCAATCGGTACTATAATCGTATCCATCCGGTCTTCTTGTCGCAACATTTCCATGGCAATTGTACCTTGGCCAGCCATGATGTCATAATCATCAAACGGATGGACATAGACAGCACCGGTTTGCATTTTTCTTTTCAGGGAAGCTTCATATGCTTCCTGGAAGCTCTCCCCTGTCAGAACCACTTCTGCCCCATAATTCCGAGTAGCCTCCACCTTCGCATGAGGTGTCCCCTCCGCCATGAAGATGGTTGCATTCACACCCAGCTTAGCCGCTGCATGGGCAAGCCCCTGGGCATGGTTTCCCGCTGAAGCCGTGATGACTCCTTTTTTCAACTCTTCCTGCGGCAACTGCATCAGTTTAAAGCTTGCTCCACGGAATTTGAAGGCGCCTGTTTTCTGCTGGTTCTCCATTTTGAAATAGACATTCTTTCCTACCAGCTCATTTGTGGTTACCGATGTCATCAATGGTGTATGGTGGACAATCGGCTTCAGTTTCTGCCATGCCCTGTACACCTTATCTCCTGTTAAGTCACCTGTTAAGCAATTCCCAATTGAGTCACTCTCCCTATACTATGTTAGCGTTTTTTCGTATTGCTCTATCTTATCATTATGCTGTAATGTCAGTGCTATTTCGTCCCAACCGTTTAAAAGTTTTTCTTTATGATAGGCAGGAATATCAAAGTGGACAACTTCGCTCACTTCATCTGTAATCTTCTGTCCCTCCAAATCAATGTCGAGGACTAATGTAGCTTTCTCTGCACGTTCCATCCAGCGGTTCACCTGCTCTTCGTCAATTTTAATTGGAATAATGCCATTTTTCAACGCATTATTATAGAAGATATCAGCAAAGCTTGGTGCGATGACCACCTTGAAGCCATAATCAAGGAGGGCCCAAGGGGCATGCTCCCTGGAGGAACCACAGCCAAAGTTTTCGCCTGCCAGAAGAATGGTTGCTTCATCATATTCTGAATTGTTCAAGGAGAAGTCTTCTCGCCGATTTCCTTCATTATCAAACCGCCAATTGTAGAACAAAAACTGTCCGAAGCCGGTTCGCTCAATCCGTTTCAAGAATTGTTTCGGGATAATTTGATCTGTATCCACATTGGAACGGTTCAATGGGTAGACCAGACCTTTATGCTGCTGAATTGCTTCCATCGTATGCACCTCCTAGTTCAATACACCTGCGAATTTCCGTACGTCAACGAAATGCCCTTCCACTGCTGCTGCAGCGGCCATTTCAGGGCTGACGAGATGGGTTCTTGCTCCATTTCCCTGTCTTCCTTCAAAGTTCCGATTGGAGGTGGAAGCACAACGCCCATTAGGCGGTACCACATCATCGTTCATTGCCAGACACATACTGCAACCAGATTCGCGCCATTCAAAACCTGCATCTTTGAACACCTTATCGATGCCTGCCTGCTCCGCCTTCAGTTTCACACTGAAGGAGCCTGGAACCACAATGGCACGCACACCGTCTTTGACCTTTTTCCCTTCAATAATTCCCGCAGCTTTCTCTAAATCACTGAAACGGGAATTAGTGCAGGACCCGATGAAAACATGATCAATTTCTATGGAAGAAATCGGTTGATTTTCCTCCAATCCCATATAGGTCAACGCCCGTTCCACGTCTTCTTTTTGCTCCGCTCCATCCAACGCAGGGGTTGCGCCACTGACAGGAACACACATACCAGGATTCGTTCCCCATGTTACCTGTGGTTCAATCTCCTCTGCATTGATAGTCACCGTTTCATCATATTCGGCGCCTTCATCTGTTGCCAAGGAAAGCCATTCCTGTGCTGCCTTTTCGAATGCTTCTCCCTGAGGGACATATTCACGGCCTCTCAGATATTCCACCGTCTTTTCATCCGGGCTGATCAACCCAGCGCGAGCTCCGCCTTCAATGGACATATTACATACCGTCATGCGCCCTTCCATGGAAAGGTTGCGGATGGCTTTTCCGGTATATTCCATGACATAGCCTGTTCCGAATTTCACACCGAATTTACCGATGATCGCCAGAATCAAATCCTTTGCTGTCACACCAGGCCCCAGATCTCCCTCTACTCTTACATTCAATGTTTTTGGACGTTCCTGCCAAATGGTCTGGGTTGCCAGTACATGTTCCACTTCACTGGTGCCGATTCCGAATGCAAGAGCACCGAATGCTCCGTGTGTGGATGTATGACTGTCGCCACATACGATTGTCTTGCCAGGTTGTGTCAGTCCCAACTGTGGCCCGATAACATGGACAATCCCTTGATCAGGGTGATACATGTCAGCCAGCTTAATACCGTTTTCCTCACAATTCTTTCTAAGTGTTTCCATCTGTTTCCTGGAAATCTCATCTTTGATTTCATCCCGGTTTTTCGTAGGGACATTATGATCCATCGTGGCATAGGTAAGGTCCGGCCGGCGGACTTTCCTGTTATTCAGACGCAGCCCTTCAAATGCCTGAGGAGACGTCACCTCATGGACAAGATGCTGGTCGATATAAAGCAAATCCGGCTTTCCCTCTTCCTGATGCACTAAATGTTTTTCCCAGATTTTCTCGATAATTGTTTGTGGTCTTCCCATATGATCACCCTCCCGCAGTTAGACATACATATTGCAGATACTATTGGATACGCTCTTCGTGGTAAGGTTTTCGATTACCGCTTCCGTCACTTCCTTTGTACCTACCTTCTTGCCATCTTTAATATCCAGGTCACCTGTATGATAGCCCTGTTCCAGACATTCGTTGACCGCTTTTTCGATCTCTGCTGCCTCTTCTTCCATTTGGAAGGAATGCCTGAGCATCAGAGCAACGGAGAGAATCATCCCAAGCGGGTTTGCAATACCTTTACCTGCAATATCAGGTGCAGAACCATGTACCGGTTCATACAACCCTACTCCATCTGTACGGATACTAGCCGATGGCAGCATTCCAAGTGAACCTGTCAGTACACTTGCTTCGTCACTGAGAATATCGCCAAACAAGTTTTCCGTTACGATGACATCAA
Source organism: Virgibacillus xinjiangensis (assembly GCF_042643145.1). Taxonomy (NCBI): domain Bacteria; kingdom Bacillati; phylum Bacillota; class Bacilli; order Caryophanales; family Bacillaceae; genus Virgibacillus; species Virgibacillus xinjiangensis. The sequence goes on along the minus strand of NZ_JBHRSA010000015.1, from coordinate 49,429 downwards.
AACGATTCGGCTCGGTAATCAGTTTCATTGCGGCAGCATCGACAAGCAGATGCTCCACTTCTACGTCCGGATAGTCTTTTGCTTTTTCCCCGACAACTTCCCTCCACATGCGGCTGGATTCCAGCACGTTTGCCTTATCCACTGATGTAAGGCGTTTACTGCGGATCTGAGCGCTTTGAAAACCTTTCTCGATAATGCGTTCCATTTCATGCCTGGAGTATGCGAGTGTATCCACTACCTCTTCCCCATTATTCCGGCGTTCGCTCGGTCTCCCGAAATAAAGGCCGCCGGTCAGTTCACGGATAATCAAGATATCGCTTCCGTTGATCACTTCCTCTTTCAACGGAGAAGCATGCAGGAGGGAGGAGAAGCCTTGGACTGGACGCAGGTTTGCGAACAGTCCCAGCTTTTTCCTGATTCCAAGAAGCCCCTTTTCCGGCCGCAGATGGGGAGGGTTGCCATCCCACTTCGGCCCCCCGACTGCACCTAGCAGTACTGCATCAGAATCCTCACATGCCTGGATAGTATCCTCTGGAAGCGGAGTGCCGTATTGGTCGATTGCCTCTCCGCCGATTGCGTGTTCGCGGAAGCTGAACCGGTGATCATATTCGCTTGCGATCGTATTCAGTACCACTCTTGCAGACTCCATAATTTCTTTTCCTACCCCGTCACCAGGCAATAATGTGATCTTTTTGTTCATTAAACTCCCCTCCCCTTTCCTATTTTTTTACTTTATTGCTTCCGTCTCTAATGACGCATTCTGTTGGATAATATAACGATTGACAGCGTTGAGGAACGCACTGGCGGAAGCCTCGATCACATCCTGGGCTGCTCCTCTTCCGTTTACCCTGACTTCATTTACAACCAGCTGGACATGAGATTCGGCCAAGGCGTCTTTTCCACCACCCACTGAGTTGAGTTGGTAATCTTCCAGTGTCAAATCCTCAGCAATCAATGCATCCATTGTTTTATATAGAGCCTCGACACTGCCCTGCCCGGTTCGTGCGGCTTCTACAGTCTCTCCTGCCGGTGTGGTCAATACAACCGTTGCCGTAGGGATATTGGCGGTACCATACTGCACCTGGAACATTTCCATTTTGTATTTGCTGACTGCGGAAGTGTCCGTCTTGATTTCCATCAGAATCGTATAAATATCATCATCGGTCACTTCCCGTTTATGGTCGGTCAACTGTTTGAACTGCTTGAACGCCTCTTTGAGTTTGTCTTCAGAGAGCTCAATGCCGAATTCTTTCACCTTATCCTTGAACGCATGCCTTCCAGAATGCTTTCCAAGGAAAAGGGTATTGGAATTCAGGCCGACCATCTCCGGAGTGATGATTTCGTAAGTCTGAGCATTTTTCAGCACACCATCCTGGTGAATACCGGATTCATGGGCGAAGGCATTTCGCCCGACAACCGCTTTATTCGGCTGTACATACATGCCCGTCAGTTTTGCGACAAGATCACTGGAACGCTTGATTTCATCCAGTTTCAAACCAGTCTCATAAGGGTAATAATCAGAACGGATCTTCATGGCTACACCAATTTCCTCTAAAGCAGCATTGCCTGCACGTTCACCGATACCGTTGATCGTGCCTTCCACCTGTGTTGCACCGTTTTCCACAGCTGCGATGGAATTGGCCACCGCCATTCCCAAGTCATCATGGCAATGACAAGAGAGATCCACCCGATCGATATTCGGCACCGTCTCCTTTATATAGCGGAACAATTGGCCGTATTCCGCTGGTGTGGTGTATCCCACGGTATCTGGCAGATTGATGACAGTTGCTCCGGCATCAATCACTTGTTCAATGATCTGTGCGAGGAATTCCCAGTCAGATCTGGTCGCATCCTCAGCAGACCATTGTACTTGCGGGAACTTTTGGCGAGCATAGGATACCATGTCAACGGACGTCTGGATGACCTGTTCCGGTGTCTGTTTCAGCTTGTATGTCATATGGATTGGGGAGGTCGCCAGAAAAAGATGCAGACGTGGCTCTTCTGAATTTTTCAATGCCTCCCAAGCCGTATCGATATCACTTTTGATGGTCCTGGCTAATCCGGTAACAGAAGTCCCCTTGATCGTATCGGCAATTGCCTTGACGGCTTCGAAATCACCCTGGGAGGAGGCAGGAAAACCTGCCTCCATCCGGTCAATGCCGAATCGTTCCAGTTGTTTGGCAATCTCCAACTTCTCCAGCTGGTTCAGATTGACACCCGGTGATTGCTCACCATCCCGCAATGTAGTATCAAAAATTTTAATTTGTGACATGCGCCTTCACATCCTTTTGTTTTTCTTGAAGAGGCTGTTTGACAAAAGGCATCAACTCACGTAACTCCCTTCCAACTTTCTCGATCTGGTGCTGGTTCTCTTTCGCATTGGTAGCATTGAACTGTGCACGGTTTGCCTGGTTTTCAAGGATCCAGCCCTTAGCGAATTTACCTGCCTGGATATCGTCCAGAACTTCTTTCATGCGTCCTTTTGTTTCTTCATTGATGACACGTGGACCGGAAACGAAGTCACCCCATTGAGCTGTATCGGAAATGGAATAGCGCATGTTTTCCAATCCGCCTTCATACAGAAGGTCAACAATCAATTTCATTTCATGAAGACACTCGAAGTAAGCAACTTCCGGCTGATACCCTGCTTCTGTCAATGTTTCGAAACCTGCCTTCACCAGGCTGGTCAATCCACCGCAAAGTACTGCCTGCTCACCGAACAAGTCTGTTTCTGTTTCTTCCTGGAAGCTGGTTTCGAGGACACCGGCACGAGCTGCCCCGATTCCCTGTGCGTATGCAAGTGCAAGTTCTGTAGCATCTCCAGTAACATCCTGATAAACACCATACAATGCTGGTACTCCTGCACCTTCCTCATATGTTCGGCGTACCAGATGCCCCGGTCCTTTCGGCGCTACGAGGAAGACATCGACATCAGCCGGCGGCACGATCTGGCTGAAATGGATATTGAATCCGTGAGCAAACACCAATGCATTTCCTGCCTGCAGATTTGGTTTGATGCTTTCTTCATAAACTGCTGTTTGGTGTTCATCCGGCAGCAAGACCATCACAACATCCGCCTGCTTTGTGGCCTCTGCTACAGATACTACTTGGAAACCATCTTCTTCTGCTTTCTGCTGGGATTTACCTGGTCTCAGACCAACCACTACATCATGGCCGCTCTCCCTCAAGTTCTGTGCATGGGCATGCCCCTGGGAGCCATATCCTACGATTGCGATTTTCTTCCCTTGTAAAACTTCCTTTTGGATATCCTGGTCATAAAGTACTTTAGTCATAATTATTCCTCCTGAAATCTATTTTTTATTTATCATTTTTATATTTAACTCTTGCTAGATAGAAAGAGAGTTAATCTCTGTCACTTGCTGGGGCTGCTGTCCACGCAAGAAGGCGGTAACCCCGGTTCTGGTCAACTCCTTGATTCCATATGGCCTCAATAAGGTGATCAGTGCTTCCACTTTATCCGGCTTGCCTGTCACCTGTACGGTCAAGCTGTCACGGCTCACATCAATAACAGAGGCACGGAATGGGGAGATGATTCCCTGTATCTCTGCCCTCAGCTGGCCGTGACCACCAACTTTGATGAGAGCCAATTCCCTTGCCACCATTGCCTTGTCGGTGATGTCAGAAACTTTGATAACATCAATCTGTTTATTCAGCTGTTTGGTCAACTGCTCCAGTTTCTGCTGATCATTGACATCGACCACAAAGGTCATTTTGGAAACTCCCTCTACTTCGGATGTTCCGACGGAAATACTGTCAATATTAAACTGTCTTTTATGCAGCATCCCTGTAACCCTGTTGAGCACCCCGCCTCTGTCTTGGACCGTTGCCGTTATGATTCTTTTCATCTTCTCACCCCTATCATTTCATGAAGCCCCTTGCCTGGCGCAATCATCGGATAGACACATGCCTGCTGTTCTACTCGGCAGTCTACAATGGCTGGGCCATCCGACTGGAATACGTCTTCTAAAACAGCGAGAGCATCTTCTTCACGCTCCACTTTTACACCATGGATGCCATAGCTTTCAGCCAACTTGACAAAGTCTGGATTGTTGGGAAGGAGCGATTCCGAGTATCGTTCTTCATAAAAGCTTTCCTGCCATTGGCGGACCATGCCGAGTGCGTTATTATTAACGATAATTACTTTGACTGGCAGGTTTCTTTCTTGGATGATGGACAATTCTTGTAATGTCATTTGAAAACCGCCATCCCCGACAATTGAAACGACCAAATCCTCTGGAGCGCCAAGCTGGGCACCGATTGCTGCCGGAAATCCGAATCCCATGGTGCCGAGTCCACCGGAAGTAACCCAACGGTTTGGACGGTCAAATTTATAGTACTGGGCAGCCCACATTTGATGTTGCCCTACATCCGTAGTAACAATGGCATCGCCATCTGTCAGGCGATGGATTTGCTCCAGCAGCCACTGTGGCGACATAGCAGATGACCCTTCATCATACCAAAGTGGGTAATCCAACCTGTTCTGTCCGATGGTCTCTTTCCAGCTTCTGCATTCATCCACTTCGACCGTACTATCCAATAATGCCTGCAATGCTTCTTTTGCATCCCCTACAACCGGAATATCCGTATCCACGTTCTTTCCGATTTCAGCAGGGTCGATATCGATATGAGCAACTTTGGCATGAGGTGCGAAGTGCTCCAAATTGCCTGTAAGACGATCATCAAATCTTGCTCCGATATTTATCAGCAAATCACTTTCATAGATTGCCATATTGGCTGCATAGGTGCCGTGCATCCCGGCCATACCAAGTGATAGCGGGTTGGATGCTGGAAAGCTTCCAAGGCCTAGCAGTGTATTAACGACCGGTATTTGATGCTTATCAGCGAATTGTTCCAATTCTTCTGACGCTTTCGCGAATACGACGCCTGCACCCGCCAGCAGCAACGGCTTTTTCGCCCGGCTCAAGGCGTCAGCCAGCTTTACGACTTGGAGGGGGTTCGGCTTGATAGTGGGCTGGTAACCAGGTAAGTGGAAATCTTTCTTAAAGGTTTCTCCAGTCACCTCTTGTGAAATGTTTTTAGGGATGTCTATGACTACCGGTCCTGGTCTCCCGGTTGAAGCAATATGGAAAGCTTCATTTACGATTCTCGGGAGTTCAGAAAGGTTATTGACTTGATAGTTATATTTTGTGATCGGTGTAGTGATGCCCATTACATCCGATTCCTGAAAAGCATCTGTGCCGATGACCCCCTGAGCTACTTGACCAGTAAAGATGACTAGTGGCAGGGAATCGATCATGGCATCTGTGATACCTGTAATCAGGTTGGTTGCTCCAGGGCCTGACGTAGCAATAACCACACCGGGCTTTCCGGTTACTCGGGCATATCCTTCCGCTGCATGTATGGATCCCTGTTCATGACGGGATAATATGTGTTTGAAAGGTGTTTCATTACGATACAATGCATCATAGATTGGAAGAACCGCTCCACCTGGATAACCAAATACTGTATCAACTTCCGCTTCAACCAATGTCTGGACCAGCAGATCCGCCCCGGTAATCCTTTCACTCGCCGATTCCACTTTGTTCTTCGCTTCAACTTTCACTGCTGCATGCCTCCTTTAGTCTTCTATAAATCGAAAAAGACCCTTTTCTCCTATAAACCTGCACAGATGCAGAATTATTGGGGAGAAAAGAGTCTTCTTTTCACGGTACCACCCATATTCATAGCATTCTCACGAATACTATCTCACAGGCTGTCGTACAGCCCGCTTTGATAACAGGTGCACTGTAAAGGTGCACCTGGCCAGGAATAGTGAGGTCTTTTGACCCGTTCAACCTGGCACTCGGGGATGATGTCGGAACTGCTTGCATTTCTGGGCTTCCAGCAACCCCAGATCTCTGTAAATGCAATGATGCAGATCCTTTATTCCCGTCGTCGAGTTGGAATTATTAAGTTGACATTTTTTTGCTAACTCTATGGCTAATTGGAAAAATGTAATAACTGATATATTGCTGATAATCATATAACTTTTTTGTGATTCGGTCAACAGCTATTTTAAAATTTTTTGATACTTTTGATTAATTGTTTTTTATGAATACGGTTACATTGTTGGATAGTTGCGAATTGGCATTTATATTACAAAAATGTTACAAATGATCGCCGCTATCTCTCCTTCCCGTTCCCCTTTTAAACCAAAGAATATTGGGGATTGGAGTTTTTTATTGACTGAACGAATCCATCTGTTTTTGTGTCACTTTTTGGCTTTTCATGCCAAATCGGTATAAACGAAATTTGGCCAACATAAATAAATAGAAATAGAAAATTGATATTTTAATCCTTGAAGTCTTCTTTTTGTAAGAGAACAAGAATATATAATAACTGGGTTTTACCTTTATTCTAATCATCCATTTAATTAACTGATATATTGCGATCCTCCCTTTATTTACAACAATTTCATTGTCATAAGGTAAATTGATATATCACCGGTCACTCAAAAAATGAAAGACAAGGGAACCAGATGCACGATAAAAAGAGACATTGTACAGGAAGGATAACGTATCAGCTTACCAGATTAATTATGCATTTCTTTTCCTCATTCAAAAAACAAACCCCTGGTCATTGACCAGGGGTTTTCTCTTATTCTTCATCAAGAAAATCTGTAACTGCACCTTTCGATGAGCAGGAAACATTATGCGCATATTTGCCCAAAATGCCCTTTTTGTAGAGTGGAGGAGCTGTCCAGCCTTCTTTACGGCTTTCCAGTTCTTCCTCGGAAACATCCATGGTAATTTCCTTCTTGTCAGAATCAATGGTGACAAGATCTCCCTCTTTCAGGAAGGCGATCGGACCGCCACTCTGTGCTTCCGGCGAGATATGCCCAACAACTAGTCCGTGGGTACCTCCGGAAAATCTGCCATCTGTCAGCAGAGCCACTTTTTCGCCCAGTCCTTTACCGACAAGAATACTGGAAATGGACAACATTTCCGGCATGCCAGGTCCACCTTTCGGGCCGACATAACGGATGACCAGTACGTCTCCTTCATTGATTTCATTGTTCATGACTGCTTGTGTAGCCTCTTTCTCCGTATCAAATACACGCGCCGGTCCTGTATGGCGTTTTACTTTCACACCGGACACTTTAGCCACTGCCCCCGTTGGAGAAAGGTTCCCTTTCAGCACGATCAACGGGCCATCTGCACGTTTTGGATTGTTAAGCGGCATGATCACTTCCTGTCCCTCTGCAAGGCTTGGCGCCTCTGCCAGGTTTTCAGCAACTGTCTTGCCAGTTACTGTCAGGCAGTCGCCATGCAAATATCCTTCTTCATACAAAAGCTTCATGACTGCTTGTACACCGCCAACGCGATGCAGGTCCTGCATGACATATTGCCCGCTTGGTTTAAGGTCAGCCAAATGCGGCACCTTTTCCTGAAGACGGTTAAAATCGTCTATAGACAGATCCACTTTCGCAGCATGAGCGATTGATAGCAGGTGAAGGATTGCATTGGTAGAGCCTCCAAGAGCCATAACAACCGTGATAGCATTTTCAAAGGCCTCTTTTGTCATAATATCTTTTGGATAAATCCCTTGATCGAGAAGGTTGTACAATGCTTCACCAGCGTTCGCACAGTCTTCAGCCTTCTCATCTGACTCAGCCGGGTTGGATGAGCTTCCAGGCAGACTCATACCCATTGCTTCCACCGCGGATGCCATCGTGTTTGCAGTATACATGCCACCACAGGCACCTGCTCCTGGACAGGCACTGCATTCGATGGATCTCAATTCCTCATCATCTATGTCACCATTATTATGTCGGCCTACCCCTTCAAATACAGAGACAATGTCGATGTCTTTTCCACGGTGACGTCCAGGGGCAATTGTCCCCCCATAAACGAATACAGCGGGAACATCCGAATTCGCAATCGCGATCATACAGCCCGGGATGTTTTTATCACACGCACCGATTGCTACAAACCCGTCCAGGTTCTCAGCGCCGACCACTGTTTCAATGGAATCGGCGATCACGTCACGGCTCGGCAGGGAATATCGCATACCTTGTGTTCCCATGGAGATACCATCCGATACAGTGATCGTATTGAAGATGAGTGGAGCTGCTCCTGCCTCTTTTGCTCCCTTTTTGGCACTGATCGCCAAATCATCGATATGTATATTACATGGGGTCACTTCACTCCATGTGCTGGCGATCCCGACCATCGGCTTCTTGAAATCCTCATCATCGATTCCAACCGCGCGCAGCATTGCCCTGTTAGGAGCACGCATGGCGTCATCTGAGAACACCTGACTCTTGATGCGTAGATCTTTTTCTGGTTTTTCCATTCTGTAACCCACCTTCCAAATAGTTGTCATTCATTTTTCATAACAGTTTAAACTGTAAAGATTCTAATAATTTAATTATTCTAGCATACTTAATAGGGTTTGTGTAGGTGGTTTTTTGGAAAGTCATAAATATTTCTTTTCTAAGAAAAGTTATAAGGAGAAACTTGCCAGATTATAGGGGATGAACACTTGGAACAGCAGAAAGCCGGGCATGGCATCCCGGCTTGTCAATCATTTTCTTATTTGAAAGCTCTCGCTGCTTCGACTGCTTTTCTCCACCCTGCATAAAGGCGAGCGCGGTGATCGTCGTCCATTTCTGCACGGAAGGTTTTTTCGTTCTGCCATTGGCGGGCTATCTGTTCCTTGTCTTTCCAATAGCCTACCGCCAAACCGGCAAGATATGCCGCCCCTAGTGCAGTTGTTTCCTGAAATGCCGGTCTTTCCACCGGAACCCCAAGCATGTCGCTCTGGAATTGCATGAGAAAATCGTTCTTAACGACTCCTCCATCCACCCTTAGTGTCTTCAGATCGATACCGGAATCCTCCACCATGGCATCAAGGACATCACGTGATTGGTATGCAAGAGATTCCAAAGTGGCGCGTATCATATGTTCTTTTCTAGTTCCTCGGGTGATGCCGAAAAATGCTCCGCGAGCTTCACTGTCCCAGTAGGGGGTGCCAAGCCCGACAAAGGCAGGGACCATATAGACGCCCTCCGTCGAGTCCACCTTTTCTGCATAAGTCTCACTTTCCGAGGCGTCCCGGATAATCTGCAAACCATCCCTCAACCATTGGATGGCCGATCCGGACACGAAGATGCTCCCTTCCAAGGCATATTCAACTTTTCCGTCCACACCCCAAGCTAATGTCGTCAACAGACCATGCTGTGAACTGACACCTTCTTCTCCTGTATTCATCAGCATGAATCCGCCAGTCCCGTACGTATTTTTTGCCATGCCTTTTTCAAAACAAGCCTGGCCGAACAATGCTGCCTGCTGATCCCCTGCAATGCCTGCGATAGGAATCTCATGCCCAAAGAAATGGTAGCCCACTGTCTTGGCATATTCCTCAGAAGATGGACGGACTTCCGGCAGCATACTCTTTGGCACATCCAGCATTTCCAACAGCTCATCGTCCCACTGCAAGTCATATATATTGAACATCATGGTGCGGGAGGCATTGGAATAATCTGTCACCTGTGCCTTCCCACCCGACAGTTTATGCACCAGCCAGGTATCGATTGTTCCAAATAGCAGATCTCCTTTTTCTGCCTTTTCCCTTGCACCGTCGACATGGTCGAGAATCCACTTGACCTTCGTCCCGGAAAAATAGGGATCGATCAGCAAACCGGTCTTTCTCCTGATCATCTCTGCATAGCCTTGTTCCTCCAGCTTCCTGCAAATATCGGCTGTCTGCCGGGACTGCCAGACGATGGCCTTGTGAATCGGTCTTCCTGTATGCCGATCCCAGACAACAGTTGTCTCCCGTTGGTTGGTAATACCGATGCCTGCGACCTGATTTGGCTCTATTTCCGATTTCCTTAAGACATCGGCGATACAGCCAAGCACAGATGTCCAAATTTCATTGGCGTCATGTTCTACCCAACCGGGACGGGGAAAGAACTGTTCAAACTCCTTCTGGCCTGTGGCAACAATTTCCCCTGAATGATCAATGAGTATGGCTCTCGAACTGGTTGTACCTTGATCAATCGACATCATATACTGACCTTTCAACCCAATTCCTCCTTCAATACAATTATTATTCAGCCGTAATATTATGTTGCTTTATCATAGCAATTAAAGCGCTTTATTTCCAGGATATATCTGCCCGGTAAGCCGTTATACTTGATACTATTTTAAACTTCTATATTCCCCCTGCAGAATTTTTGGAAACAAGTACTTATTCAATATCGGACAAGTTGATTGTTTAATAACTTACGGCAGGATCCTTCAGTTTCTATGAGCAAGGCCTCAGATCCGAATAAAGGGTGATGGAATCGTCCTTCTGCTGATTACTCTGCGCTTCTGCTATTTCCTCCATGCCCTGCTGATTTAATTTTAAAAATCAGCCCCATAAAAAAACGTCATTCCTCAGGAGGAATGACGCAAGGCAAGTTCTGACTGCTCTTGTGTTCCGCGTTTCCTGGCCATGTAGACCAGCAGATAGACGATGGGTGTATCAATGAGCGCCACGATCAGTTTAAATACATATTGGGTTGCAATCATACCAAGGAGAACACCTGTCGGTACCATTCCCCAAAAGGCAACCGCAATGAAAATGGTGGTATCCACGAGTTGGGCGGCAGCTGTGGAAATATTGTTTCTCAACCATAGTTTCTTCTCTCCATGGTGGGATTTCAGCCGGTGGAAAAGACTCACGTCCAAATGCTGGCTGGCAACATAAGATAATAGACTGGCCAGCATGACCCGGAAACTGCCGCCGAGAATGGTTTCGAATTCTGCTTGGAAGCCAAAATTAGGTGCTGCAGGAAGTTGTATTGCAATAAAAACGAACACCATCACGAGCACCTGGGTAAAGAAACCTGCCTGCACGGTTTTTCTTGCCGCGTCCCTTCCGTAGACCTCACCAATTACATCGGTAACCAAAAAGGTGATAACATAGACGATCACTGCTGCCGGCAGAATGAACTCACCGACACTGAAAAGCTTTACCCCAAGAATATTGGAAACAACTAAAAGCCCGACAAATAAAGCATTCAAATAGACAAACATTATTAATCCTCCCTGTACATAGGTGAGGTTCTAGTCCAACCCTGGCTCCCGCTATCAGCGGTTATCAATGGTTTCCGGATACATATCATGGTTCATCATCCGATGTTCCGCGATTTTTTCGTACTTGGTGCCAGGACGTCCGTAATTGCAGTAAGGATCGATGGAAATCCCACCACGCGGGGTGAATTTCCCCCACACTTCGATATACCGTGGATCCATGAGTTTAACCAGATCATTCATAATGATATTCATACTGTCCTCATGGAAACCGCCGTGGTTGCGGAAACTGAAGAGGTACAGTTTCAACGCTTTGCTCTCCACCATTTTCACGTCGGGAATATAGCTGATATAAACGGTCGCAAAGTCTGGCTGATTGGTAATGGGGCATAATGTAGTGAATTCCGGACAATTGAATTTCACGAAGTAGTCACGGTCCTGATGATTGTTTTCAAATGTCTCAAGCACCTCGGGATTATAATCAAAATCATAGCTGACACCTTGGTTCCCCAGCAGGGTCAATTCAGATACATCCTGTTTTTTCATACAATCTCCTCCTTCTCTTCTTCCTTCCATAGTTTCTGGATTTCCATCTGACAGAAATGCCATCATGTGCTGAAATATAAAAAAGCCATGTGTCCTAAGGCACATGGCTTCATTTCATGAATAGTGCTTAGTTTTTTATAGAGGGTTGGACTAAGAACCTCTCACGTATTCAACATTCATATTATACACTGTCGCCACTTCTCTGTCATCTGCAAATTTTTGCCTTTGTAATATACACATTATTGTAATATTTTCCACGGTAGAAGGGCTCATCTTGTGATATATTGAACCTATAGAACTGTTACATACCTTATATTATACTTCTGTCCGGCGCCATATTTACGGCGGACAGAAGTTTCCGAGAGGAGCAGAACAGATGAAGGATCGAATCCATTCCATACAGACATGTACAAAAGATCACGGTCCCGGCCTCCGTTATTTATTGATCATGCAAGGATGCCCGATGCGTTGTAAATCCTGTCATCATCCGGACAGCCGGAAAATTTCAGAAGGCAGGGATATTACTGTTGAAGAAATCATAGAGGATGTGACGACCTATCTTCCGTTCCTGCAAGCTTCGGGAGGAGGAGTAACTGTAAGTGGCGGTGAAGCCTTGCTCCATACCAAATTTCTAAATAAACTCTTTGGTGAGTTGAAGAAACTCGGCGTACATACAGCCATTGACACTGCTGGAAGCTGCTACACCAAATCCGATTTTTTCCTGCGGCAGCTGAATCAGCTTCTGTCTAAAACGGACCTTGTACTGCTCAACCTGAAGCAAATTAATCCTCTTAAACATAAAGCACTCACCGGAATCACCAACCGTCATATTCTGGAGTTCGCTGAACATTTGGCGGAACAGCACGTCCCTGTATGGATCCGCCATGAACTGATTTCAGGCATCAGCGACCAAGATGAGGATTTAATTCTTCTCTCTGAGTTCATCCACTCTTTAAGAAACGTAGAAAAGGTTGAAGTGGTTCCCTACCGGAATGGCAACTTACTAGGTGGCATCAGCCAGGATATGAAAACTCCGACCGTAGCCCGTATCACCAACGCAGAACAAATATTGAATTATGAAATCATCTAAAAAGGGGTACCCATTGAAGGAGGTACCCCTTTTTTACTCGTGATGATTATCCTTGGAACAACAGATAGGAAACGATGAAATATCCTATGACTGTTATCATTGACGGGATGCTGTATGTCCACAGAGAAGCTGAACGCTTTCTCAGCAATGCCCAAATCAGTACCGCGGAAAGTAGAGTAATGGCAATTCCAGTATACACATTCGACTGGGAAACATCGGCCAATATGGAACCGCCTTGGTAAACAGCATCAGATATTGCGAGGATGATCATGTTGAACATGTTGCTTCCGAGGATCGAGCCTACTGCAAGATTCATGTTCTTCAGCCTCAAGGCAGCGTACACGGAAACAGCTTCCGGTAAGGATGTCGTAGCTGCAATCAGGAAGCTGCCGACAAAACTTGAACCCATACCGGTAATGACTGCAATCTGATCACCGGTGATCGATAATACGGTCCCCGCTAGAAGGATGGCTATGGCAGCAATGATGAAACCGATGACCGCTTTTTTAATCGACATGTCTTTTGCCGGTTCATTCGTTTCCGTCTCTGGACCATCGCCCATCAGTGCCTCTGTCGGTTCTGGGGCAGAAGGCAGACGGCTGATGATGACCATACCAATAATGTATATAAGAAGTACCAGAAGGGCATCCACCCCAATGCCTATAATCGTATAATCAATCCGCAAAAAGAGAGCCAAAGTAACAACCAGCATCAGGAACAAACCAAGTACTGCTGAGAATAAATGGCTTCTCCCTGCTTGATGATACAGCTGTCTTCTTCGATACAATAGGTCAAACACAGCTAGAATCAGCAGGTTGAATAAATTCGATCCCAACATATTACCGATCGCTATGTCGATATTGCCAATCACTACCGCCGAGAAACTGGTAGTCACCTCTGGAAGGGAGGTTGCCCCGGCAAGAAGGATGGTTCCGACAATCATACCGCCCATCGTGGTCTTTTCACTGATAACGTCCGCATACTCGGACAATTTCATGGCAGTATAGACGGTTAATGCAGCAGCAAGAAAAAATATTACGAATACCAATAGAATCACTCCTCATTTCAAGACCCATCCATTAATATACCCCCAACCTCCAAAATTGAAAAGCAAACTGTCCAATTAAATGGACTTCTTGGGAACACCAAAAACCCTGCCGGAAGAACGGCAGGGTTTTTGGTGTCCTGTATGTCTTAGGCAGAGAAAGGATCCGCCTGCATACAATTCCATTCCTAATTACTGGCTTTTACATCATACTCACGAAGCCAATAGTCAATTTGGCATAAGTGGGCAATCAATTGCGGGCCTTTCATCAGCTGACCATACCACGGATCCTTGAACTCCTTCCCTCCGCTACGGTTAATGGCCTCCACTTTCTCCCGCTTCAAAAATTCGAATAATGGGGAGTCTGCGTCGGCAAGGATTTCATCCATCCATTTTACAGCAGCCTTCGTATACTCTGGCTGGAAAGTTCTTGGATAAGGGCTTTTTTTCCGGTACAGGACGTCATCCGGCAATATCCCTTCCAAGGCTTTCCGCAAAATCCCCTTTTCCCTGCCGCCATGCATTTTGATTTCCCATGGGATATTCCAAACATATTCCACCAGCTTATGATCGGCAAAAGGGACGCGGACCTCCAAGCTGGCTCCCATGCTCATCCTGTCTTTTCGGTCCAGCAATTGGGCCATGAACCAATGCATGTTCAAATAAAATAATTCCCTCCTGCGTGCATCTTGCTCTTTCTCCCCGTCAAGCCGTGGTGTCTCCCGACGTGTTTCCCTGCTTCTGTCTTGCACATATGTTTTCATGTCCAACTTCTTCTGCCATTCCGGGTGAAGAAGATCAATCCGGGCGTCAAGTGAGCGCATCCACGGAAACCCAATGTCACTAGATGAATGAGGGTCATGAAACCACGGATATCCGCCGAAAATCTCATCCGCACACTCCCCAGAGAGGCTGACAGTCGTATGTTGCTTTATCTTGCGGCAGAACCACAACATGGAAGAATCAATATCCGCCATGCCGGGCTGATCTCTGAGCCGTACGGATTCCTTCAAATATGCTGCTAATTCCGAACCGGATATCACTTCATCATGGTGGTCGGTCGAACAGTATTGCACCATCTTATCTATCCAGGGCTGATCGGTGGAAGGTTGAAACTTGCTTGCCTGAAAATGCTGCTCATTCCCTTCATAATCGATGGAAAAGGTTGGAAGCACTCCCCTTCCCTCCTTACGGAAATAATCAGCGGCTATCGCTGTAATGGCACTGGAATCCAGCCCACCGGACAAAAAGGTGGAAACCGGCACATCGGAAACCAGCTGTCGCTGAACCGCATCGACAGACAAATCTCGGACATTGGATGCCGTTTCATTTACGGAATCATCATGTTTTTCACTCACCAGGTTCCAATAGCGCGAGACTTTCAACCCATCTTTTGAGTAAGTAAGTACATGGCCACCTCGAAGCTCCCTAATGTCCTTGAAGATCCCATGACCCGGAGTCCTGGATGGGCCGAGTCCGAATATTTCCGCCATGCCATCCCGTTCCAGTTCCGCCTTGGTATCTGGATGTTTCAAAATCGCTTTTATTTCAGAACCGAAGAGAAGCCTGCCTTCCTTCTCCAGGAAAAATAACGGTTTCACTCCCAGTCGATCCCTTGCCATAAAGAGGCGCTGTTCCTGTTCATCCCAGATGCCGAATGCATAGATGCCGTTCAAGCGGTCGACACACTCATCTTTCCATTCCATATAGGAAGTCAACAACACTTCCGTATCCGATGTGGTCTGGAAGCTATACCCACGTTTAAGGAGTTCACGCCGAAGCTCTGCTGTATTATATAATTCCCCATTATATACAAGCGTATAGGAACAACCATTTTTGGACTTGGTCATCGGCTGTTTCCCACCTTCTACATCCACTACAGCCAGCCGTTTATGCCCGAACGCTGCATTACCGCCTATCCAAACCTGTGAGTCATCCGGCCCCCGCAGTATCAATGTATCTGTCATCTTCCGCAGGATTTGCCGTTCCGGATAGAGTGGCTTTTTCCTATCAATGATGCCTGTTATCCCGCACAACGCTGATCACCCTTTCTTCGAGCTAAAAACCCCGCTTATCAGCATATGCAAGAAGAGAAGGTTATGTGCCCATTTTTCCATGAACACAAAAATCCCTGCCGGCTACCTTGCCTGACAGGGACCCATCTTTTTTATGCTTTGGAAATCACTTCCACTTTATCTTGCTTGCCAACCACTATTTTATCGGCCATGCCGATGAACAGACCTGTTTCTATTACTCCGACAATGTCTTTCAAATCATTATGTAATGTGGCCGGGTCTTTAATTTGTCCAAAAGGGCAATCCAGAATATAATTCCCATTATCGGTGACATATGTCTCTTCACCGGCAGTCCGAAGCTGTGGTGAGCACCCGAGCGCAGCAATATGCTTGGCGGTCACTTCCCAGCCAAACGGCAGCACCTCCACTGGCAGTGCAAATTTGCCTAACTGTGATACAAGTTTGGATCCGTCGACGATGATGACGAGTTCCTTTGCAGCAGCAGCTACTACTTTCTCACGGAACAATGCTCCGCCGCCGCCTTTGATGAGATGCAATTGTTCATCCACTTCATCTGCTCCATCAATTGTCAGGTCCAACTCCTGAACCTTGGAAAAGTCCGTCAATGGTACGCCGAATTCCCTTGCCCACTCTGCAGTAGTGTTGGAAGTAGGGACTCCTTCAACATCAAGTCCCTCTTTCACTCTTTCTCCCAGTTTTTTTACCATCCAGTAGACGGTCGAACCGGAACCGAGTCCAACTTTCATGCCATCTTCCACATTCTCGACTGCTGCTTCTCCAACAAGTTTTTTCATTTGATCTGCCTCATTCATCCTATATCCTCCTCCCGGGAAAATCTTCCCTTATCCTAGCTTACCATTTATTTTTTTCCATGTCCTAGCAAGTCCACATGCAATCCGGCCGGCAACCTGTTCATCTTTATCATACGATAGATGGGACAGCGGGTTCCAACCGGTGAATAATCCACCTGCGTTTACAGCAATGTCTTCTGAAACAGCGGAGTCAAATGCCTCATTGACCGGCTTCAAGGGAAATGCCAGCACATCATCCCTATCATAAAAGTTGACCCATTCACCATTCAACTCGGGATGGTATGTCGTAATAAAAGGTGAAGGCACATGGATCGGCAATCCGAAGTCCATATAACGGAGTGTCCATAAAGCCATCGGGCTGCCCATTGTATAGAATAATGTCATCGTATCGCATCGTTCGAGTGGAGAACTCCCGATCATTTGCAACATTATCTGATCTCTATTGTCCCGATTGTATTGAAGGTCATAATAATAGTTGCTTGCAACGATTGACCCAAGACTATGGGCAATGACACATAGCGGAGCAGTCGGGCCCGCCTTTTCCCTCAGTCTGTGGAGCGCCGAGGCCAACACAGCATGCACCTTGTCATAATTAAGCTTTCCATTTGCTGCCGGCTGATATGCCACGGCATCTGCCAGAAATTCAATCACAAATCGCCTCAAACTGGCATAGTCCAAATCAGCATTTTCCTGCAGTCTTCCCCAAAGTTTCTCCTGCTCTGATGCGAATATATCTGACCAATAGACAGGCTCAAAAACCAATACGTTCTCCGGCTTTTCCACCCCGGTAAGTTGTGTGAAATGTTTGGAAACCCCAGCAATGATATCTTCTGCAAAATTTTCCTTTGGTGTACCGGCCCCGTGCAGAATTGCGACTGCTACCTGCAGGTCGACCTCCCCCCATCCTTAACATTTTTTATGGTTACAGCTTACTAGAAGCTAGAATAGATTTTAAGATATAAAATACCTATTTCCTAAAGTTTCCTCTATTTACCGTAAAACAGAAAAAGGTCCGCAAGGCGGACCTTTCATTATTCTTCTATTCTACTGTTTCGGGTTCTTCCTGTGTCAAAGAAATCTCTTGTGGCTCCCACCATTCAGCAGTGATGGAATAATTCTGTACGCGATTGTTCACCGGTACTAGTTCAGCACGATAGAGCGTTGGGAATACGGGGATTTCCTCTACCATCAATTCCTGCCATTCCTTATAAACCTCTTGCCGGTGTTCCAAATCCAGGGCAGCTTCGGACGCTCCTTCTTCCAGAAGACGGTCATTTTCCTCGCTGGCATAACGGGAATAGTTGAACATTGCCTCCCGTCCATAAGTCCCTGCAGGATTAACATCTGTAGCTACTCCCCATGCACCCTGGTAGATATCAATCACTGGATCATCTGCCTCCACCCTGTCGTAGAAGGAGTTGAATTCCAATAGACGGCCATCCACCAATTGTACATCCAAACCGACTTGGTTCCATGCCTGTATATAGTAGTTGACCAACGGTTCAGCAATGTCACTGCCAGACATGGATGCAAAGTTGATGACCAGCTCTTCACCTTCAGGGGTCTCACGCATGCCATCTCCATTCGTATCTTCATAACCTGCCTCATCCAGGATTTGCTTTGCCTGGTCCGGGTCATAGGTCGGTGCTTCGATGGAAGGGTCGTGATACGCCTCATGGAACGGCGGAATCAGTGTGTTGGCACTCCAGCGAAGACCATTATAGAACTGGTTGCCGACCGCATTGTTATCTACGGCATGCCACATGGCTCGGCGTAGATTGACATCCGCCATTTTTGCATCTTCATCCATCACAACTTCACCGAGTTCTTCATCCCATTCACCAAGTTTAAAGCCGATATACGTGTACGCCCGGTCCACACGGCCAAGAAATTCTACATTGGTCAGACTTTCTTCCACATCAGGATATTGTTCAGTAGGAAAGCTGTCAACCATGTCGACATCTCCATTTTCCAGTGCCTGAACCACGGTCTGTGGGCTGACAACTTTAACGGTAACTCCGTCCAGTGCCGGTTCTCCCTTCCAGTAATCCTCGTTCGCTGTCATTGTTACAGATTCTCCTGGAACAATACTTTCTACTTTGAAGGCTCCCATACCGATTGGATTCTCCCTCACCTCTGGAGATTCTGCCATTTCTGCAACCGGAATGTCCTCGAATACATGTTTCGGCAAGGCATATGGCCAGATGCCACCTGCAAGTAGAGATGGACCTGCTTCTTTAAAGGTGATTTCCAATGTTTTTTCATCGATTACTTTTATACCTGAGATTTCATCCGCTTCCCCGCTATGATATTCCTGCATCCCTTCGACATTTGTGAAGCTGGAGTCATAACGGATCCCGGTGTATTCCGGGTGGCCGATGACTTCATAGGAGAATGCCCAGTCTTCCGCAGTTACCGGCTCCCCATCATGCCAGTTGACACCATCCCTGATCGTGAGGGTGAATACATTCCCTTCCTCATTCACTTCAAAGGTTGCAGCTCCATCATTTGTATAGTTGAAACTCTCATCAATAGACAATAGTGAATCATCAAACCAATTTATTATTTCTCTATCATAGTCCCCTGAATAGAAGGCCCAGTTTAACGTCCCCTCAAACACGGTGTCCGTCACCAGACCGAAATTCAGCGTCCCGCCATCGATTGCTTCTCCTTCATTTGTGGTGACAGGCTCGAAGTCTTCAATGGAATAAAGTCCATCTTCCGATCCTTCTGCTCCTTCTTCTGTTCCTTCAGAATCTGACCCAGAATCTCCACTGTCGTCCGAACCTTCCCCGCCACTCTCATTACCGCATGCTGCCAGTGCAAGCAACAATACCATCATGAGAGCCAAAAGCCATTTGCTCAAGCTTTTCTGTGCCATCCTTGTAACCTCCCCTTTTAATTACTTCTTCTCTGCCAGCGATGCTCCTCAACCAGCAATATACTCAACATCAATACAAAGACAGATTGATGATGGTACCAATGGTAGTGTCCCACTCTCTCAGGCATCACTCCTTTCGAGCAACTCTACGATCAACCTCTCCGCTGCCTGGCGTCTGTTGCTCGTTTCAGCGCTTCCCCCACATTGCGAACAGCTAGCATCAGTAGAAGAATTAGAACAGCTGCCGGTACCCAGATCCACCATCTGTATTCCAGTGTCTGTGGATTGGTTGCATAGCTTAACAGGGTCCCAAGGCTTGGTGTGCTTTCCGGAAAACCGAAGCCGAGGAAGGATAAGCCCGACTCCAATCCGATATTGGCCGCCAGGTTCAACGTCATCGTGACGACAATCAACGAGGTGATGTTAGGCAGGACCTGGGTGAACATGATTTTAAAGTCGGAGGAACCCAATGTTTTGGATGCCTGGGCATAGTCAAGCTCTTTTTCCTGTAGCGCCTTCGAACGGATCAGCCTTGCTATTCCCATCCACAAGAATGCCGTCATGATCAACGAAAAGGATACGATTCCGTAATCAGGGACGATGGAGACAAATACAATGACGATCATCAGCATCGGCAAAACCATGAAGAAGTCCAGAATTCTCATTAGAGCATTATCAATATGACCGCCGAAATAGCCGGAAACCAGTCCATAGATGATACCGATCGCTCCGCTCATCAAGGTTACGAGGAATCCGATGGAGAGGGAATTTCTCGTCCCGATGATCAACTGTCCGAATATATCCCTTCCCCCATAATCTGTGCCCAGCCAGAATTCTTCACTTGGCGCTTCATGAATAGAGAACAGGTCCACTTTGACAATCTCATCCTGTTCCAGAAACAAGGAGGTTCCATAAACAAAAGCCGTGATGATTATGAGGAAAATCAACGAAGTCAGTGCCAGCTTATCCCGGACAATTTCCCGCCAAAGGATCCGCATGCCTGAAGGGCTTCTGGTGGAATCCATGCTCTCTGCAGTTGTATTCATTCGGTTTGATTCCATTTCTATCACCTCAGTGCTATCTGATTCTTATTTGATGCGTATACGCGGGTCGACAATGCTCAGGATGATATCGGACAGCAGTGCTCCCAGAATGGAAGCAATCCCGAACAGCAGTACAACCGCTGTAACTACACTGTAGTCACGCAGGGTGATCGATTCCAGGAAGAGCTGTCCCATTCCTGGATAACCGAAGATTTGCTCTACAAAAACGGTGCCACTGATCAGGCTGGTGATTTCCCAGCCGAAGAATGCTGCGATTGGAAGCAAGGAGTTCCTGAAAATATGTTTATTATAGACCCTTGATTCTGATGCACCCTTTGCTCTTGCTGTCACAATGAAATCCCGTTGTTTCGTATCGATTATTTCGCTTCGCAGATACTGCACCGTATTCACTGTAGTAATCAGCGCCAGGGAGAGTCCGGGGAGGATCAAATGGTACAACTTGCTCAGAAAATAATCGACCGTTCCCGGCTGGAGGCCTGGTGCCACACTACCACTGGTCGGAAACCAGCCGAGGTTGTATCCGAAAACCCAAAGCATCACAAGTGCGAAAATGAATAACGGCGTAGCAAAACCGATGTACGTGTAACCTGTGATCCCCTGATCCAGCAGGGAATCATTATATCTCCCACTCAGAATTCCAAGGGGGATAGCAATAAGATAGGTGAATATCAAGGTTACAAGGGACAGCCAAAAGGAGTTGATAATCCGTTGTTCGACAATATCAGTGACAGGCATCTTGAAACGGAAGGACTGTCCCAGATCTCCTTGGAGCACTCCGGCCACCCAGTCACGGTACTGGACATGCCATGGATCATTCAGCCCCATTTTCTCCCGTTGTTCTTCCAGGGTTGCCCTGTCCACGTTCGGGTCCAGCACCCCGGTCAGCGCATCGCCCGGCATGGCCTGGGCCATCAAAAAGATCAATACGCTGAGTATGATAATTTGCGGCATGGTGATCAACAGCCGCCTGACGATGAATTTCCACATCTGTTCATCACCCCTTCTCCGGCAAGGCCACCAGATGCGACTTCGAAATCGGTTTCAATCCATATGCCAAGCCTTCTTGGTCGAAATAATCATCATAGAACTGTTCATACTCCCGCTTCACTTCCTGCCTGTAATGAAACTGCTTCTTCCGATTGGCTGGATTGATATCAGGAATTGCCGCAATCAGACGTTTCGTATAAATATGCTGGGGATGTTGGAAGATGTCTTCATTGGTCCCTTTCTCGACATAACGTCCCTTGTACATGATGGCAATATCATCACACATGTGTTTGACAATTCCCAAATCATGACTGATAAATAAGTAGGTAAGATTCAGTTCTTTTTGGATATCCTGCATGAAGTTGAGCACCTGGGCTTGAACAGAAACATCCAAAGCAGATACGGGTTCATCGGCGATAATCAATTTCGGCTTCAGGGCAATCGCCCTGGCCACTCCGATCCGTTGCCGCTGTCCTCCGGAAAATTCATGTGGGTATTTCACCATGCTTTCAGGACTTAACCCCACCATTTCCAGGAGTTCCTGTACCCGTTTCTTCTCCTGCTGCCTGCTCAGCTTTTCGAAATTCCTCAAAGGCTCGGCAATAATATCCTGTACGCGTTTCCTTGGGTTCAGAGAAGAATAGGGGTCCTGAAAGATCATTTGGATATCTTTGCGCATTTTCCTTGTCTGGCTCTTCCTGTCGGTGATATCCCTCCCTTGGAAAATCACCTCACCTGAAGTGATTGTTTCCAAGCCGATGATTGCCCTGCCTGTCGTTGTTTTGCCAGAACCTGACTCTCCGACAAGTCCGTAGGTTTTCCCCTCTTCGATGGTGAAAGAGACATCATCCACTGCCTTTATGTGGCCCATGGTGCGATTGAGGATCCCGCCTTTGATCGGGTAATACACCTTTAAATTGTTGACTTCAAGAAATGCCATGGGATTGACCCTCCTTGCTTTCATCCGGGAAGTAGAAATGTTTATAACAGGTACAGCGAACAAAATGCCCCGGACTTACTTCATGAAGTTCAGGCCGATCCTCATGAACCGACTGATCCACCCATGGAATCCGTGCTGCAAACCGGCAACCTTCCCGTGGCAAGTTCTTCAAAGAAGGGACAATGCCTTGGATCACATGGAGTTTATCCTGACCCTCTGTCGGCACGGAATTCAACAGGGATCTTGTGTAGGGATGGAGCGGCTTCTCAAACAGTGTATATGCATCAGCTATCTCCACTACCTGCCCGGCATACATGACGGCCACCCGATCCGCCATTTCGGCAACCACTCCTAGGTCATGGGTAATCAGGATAATACCTGCATGCATGTCCTCCTTCAATTCTCTGATCAAATCCAGTATTTGTGCCTGTATGGTGACGTCAAGTGCGGTGGTCGGCTCGTCGGCAATCAGCAGCTCTGGTTTATTTGCTATTGCAATGGAGATCATCACACGCTGCCTCATACCTCCAGACAGCTCATGCGGAAACTGCTGAAAAACATGTTCCGGCCGTGGTATCCCTACCAAGTTCAGCAGTTCGATCACCCGGTCTTTGCGCTGTCGCTGTGTCATTTCCGGCCGGTGCAGAATCAAGGTTTCCGCAATCTGATCACCAATCTCCATCAAAGGATTCAATGCAGTGAGCGGGTCTTGGAAAATCATCGCCATATCATTTCCACGCAATTTATTGAGCACACCTGGGGAAATATCTGTAATGTCCTGACCTTTGAACTGGATATTTCCTTCAATCTTGGCTCTCGTATGAAGGCCCATGATGGAAAAAGCCAAAGCGCTTTTTCCGGAGCCTGATTCTCCAACAATCCCAAGTACTTCATTTTTATTCAAAGCGAGGGACACGTCATCCACCGCTGCATAGTAATCATCACCAATACGGAAAGAAGTTTTTAGATGGCTGATATCCAATAATTTCTCTTTATTTCTCAAGATAATCCCCCTAATGAAGAAGTTGCATTCTGTAGTTGAGCATGTCCGGAACGCATCACAACGGACGATTGATGCCCTAGGGAGCTTCTCTCTATGTCCCTTGGAAGGCTATGCATTTCCCTTTTCAGTCTTCCTTCACTTCCGTTACAATTCTAATGAAAGGTTGAAACTTCAGATAATATAATCATATACAATAGTAACAATCTCATGTGAATTCATGATAATCTGTGGCCATACAACTGGTTTGGTGTGTAAAAAAGAGCGGCCCGCAATATGTCTGGATAGTATGGTCATGGTCGTTGGTCACTGCGTCCCTCAAAAAATGAGGTGTGATCGTACATATAGAAGATATGTTCGTAGGAAGGTTAAATGGTAGATTTGTAATATTATTTTAATAAGTTAAGAGTAGTATAATTTAATATTTTTGAAAATGCAATATCTTTCAACAAATTGTATAAACCGCTTTAACCCTATCCTTCAAAGGGCAACCACACTGGATTACCATAATCCTATCATAATGGGATTTCCTGGAAAATAGGTCAAATGATTACTCTTTCTATGAAAATTGCTAGACATCCCTGCCACAGCAAAATGAACCTAAAGGAGGAAATAGGAATGGAACTTTTGAAACTTGCTACCATGGAGGAGAGATTGGAAAAGATGGAGGATGTTGCATCCCGATTTGCCGAGCGTGCTCAGAAACATGATGAAGAAGGAACCTTTCCTAAAGAAAATGTGAAAGAATTGAAGGAGATCGGATATCCCTCCCTTACCATCCCTGTTAAATATGGAGGTATGGGAATCTCCCTCTATGAACTGCTCAAAATGCAGGAAACCATTGCAAGAAAGGATGGTGCGACTGCATTATCGATCGGCTGGCATATGGGCATCACCAAATACTTGGGGGAAAATGGAATCTGGGACGAAGTGAAGTACAAAGAATTTGCCGAGGACGTACTGGCCAATGGCGCTCTACTGAATAATGCAGCTACTGAACCAGCAACGGGGAGCCCGACCCGCGGTGGCAGACCCGAGACCACTGCAGTACAGACGGATTCGGGATGGAACATCAATGGCAGAAAGACATTTACCACCATGGCTCCTGTTCTGGATTATTTTGTCGTGAGTGCCTCTATCAAAGGCACAGAGCAGACCGGCAATTTTCTCATCCGCCGAAAACTTCCTGGTGTCTCTGTAGAAGAAACATGGGATTCTATTGCCATGCGGGCCACTGGAAGTCACGACCTCGTACTGGAACAGGTAAACGTGAAAAAAAATGATTTAGTGGAATATATCCAACCCGGGAACAAGCCTGCAGCCGGATGGCTCCTACATATCCCGGCCTGTTATCAGGGCATTGCCAGAGCGGCACAGGAATATGCTGCAGGATTTGCATCCACCTATTCGCCAAACAGTATTGAGGGCACCATTTCTGATCTGCCCAATGTTAAACAGAAACTGGGAGAAATAGAACTGATGCTGATGGAGAGCGAACACTTCATATATAGTGTCGCTGCAAAGTGGGATGCTGCAGACAAGGATGCACGCAATAAAATGAAACCGGTCTTAGGGGCTGTAAAGCTGTCTGTTGTCAATAAAGCGGTAGATGCTGTCGATAAAGCCATGAGAATCACCGGTGCACGAAGCCTGTCCCGAAATAACCCACTGCAGCGGCATTATCGTGACGTCCGGGCCGGAATCCATAACCCGCCAATGGATGACATGACCATCATGCAGTTGGCAGACAAGAGTCTTGTGGAACGCACTTGACCATGGACGCCGCTACCTCATCTCGAATGAAATATAATTGAAATCAAAACGTAAGATTATCTTCCGCATAGACGTGGTAATAGATTATAAGATATATCGTACTAATTTATATCCTTGCAACATGATACTAAATTCGGCTGGCATCGTACATACCAGCCACAAGGGGTGAGAGGTATGAAGGGAATCATATTGGCCGGGGGAAGCGGGACAAGGTTATCCCCCAGTACAAACAGTATCAATAAACATTTGCTTGCCGTATATGACAAACCGATGATCTATTATCCACTGTCCGTTCTGATGCTCGGAGGGATTGATGAAATCATGATTATCAGTACACCAGAAGATACTCCGCGTTTTAAGGAGCTTTTGGGGGACGGAAGTGAGCTTGGGATCCGCCTCGAGTACCAGGAGCAGGCAGAGCCGAAGGGAATTCCGGAAGCCCTGACAATTGCTGAGGAATTTATCGGTATTGACAAAGTGGCTCTGATTCTCGCCGATAATATTTTCTACGGCCAAGGGTTTACCACCCTGCTTCGCAATGCGATTAAAACCCATCAGCATGCCACAGTATTCGGCTACCGTGTCAAAGACCCGGAGCGCTTTGGCGTCGTAGAGTTCGACCGCTATCAAAAGGTGCTGTCCTTGGAAGAAAAACCGGAGGATCCGAAATCCGATTTTGCGGTGACAGGTCTGTATCTATATGACCACCGCGCTGTGAAAATCGCCAAAAAATTGAAGCCTTCCGCTCGAGGGGAATTGGAGATCACCGATTTGAACAAAGAATACTTAAAACGCGGTCAGCTGGATGTTGAGCTGCTTGGCCGTGGGTTTGCATGGATGGACACCGGTACACATGAATCGCTGTTTGAAGCAGCCGAGTTTGTCAAAATCACCCAACAGCGCCAAGGTTTCAAACTGGCCTGCTTGGAAGAAATCGCCTACTATCTGGGATATATTTCGAAAGATGAGCTGTATAAGAAGGGAAAGTCGATGGAGAAAAACGATTACGGTCAATACTTGCTGGAGATTGCTGCACGGAAGCATACGACCCAATACTGGGAGCCTGATTCCATCGATCAGCATCCGATGCTAGGGGTGGCCAGCAATGAATAATCGTCAGCAGACATTGCTTATTACAGGCGGAGCCGGATTCATCGGCTCCAACTTCATCGACTATTTTACCAAACAATATCCAGATACCCAGATATTGAATATAGATAAACTGACCTATGCAGGCAATCTGGATAACCTCCGGGAAGTGGACCAGCGGCCGAATTACCGCTTCCTTCAAGGAGATATCGGAGATAAAGCTTGGATAACCTCCATATTTGAAGAATATGACATATCCGGTGTCATCAATTTTGCAGCAGAATCACATGTCGACCGCTCGATTGAAGATTCACAGGCATTTGTGGAGTCCAATGTACTCGGTACCTTGACTCTATTGGATGCTGCCAAGAAAGATTGGGAAGAAAAAGGTGAGCTTGACATCCGCAGATTTCACCAAATCTCCACCGATGAGGTCTATGGGTCGCTTGGCGAGGTAGGAAGTTTCTCGGAGACGACGCCATATAACCCACGGAACCCATACAGCGCCTCCAAGGCAAGTGCAAATTTCTTTGTCAAAAGCTTTGGCTATACGTATGGAATGGATGTGGTCATTTCCTCCAGTTCCAACAACTATGGTCCTCGGCAGCATCAAGAAAAACTGATACCTACAATCATCAGCCATGCATTGGAAGGCAAACAAATCCCCATTTATGGGGATGGTGGAAATGTCCGTGACTGGCTCTATGTCGACGACCATTGTCGAGCCATTGATCTTATCTACCATAAAGGGCACACCCTGGAAAGCTATAATGTCGGTGGCGGAAACGAACAGACGAATAAGGATATGGCAGCTCAGATTTGCAGTCTTCTTGATGAATTTGTGCCGGAGTACCGGCAGCCGTACAGTATTTCAAGCTATAGAGACCTCATCAAGTTTACGGAAGACCGGAAAGGCCATGACCGAAGATATTCGGTAGACGACCGGAAAATCAAGCAGGAACTGGGCTGGAAGCCTGCAGTTGATTTCCATGAAGGGTTGAAGAAAACAATGGAGTGGTATGTAAGCGAATGGAAAAACAAGCAGACCCTCTAATTTCTGTGGTCGTTCCGGTATACGGCTGTGAAACCTGTTTGGTAGAGCTTTGCCGTCGGATCCGGAAGGCAATTTCCAGCATACCAGCCCAACATGAAATCATCCTTGTAAATGACGCCAGTCCAGACGGGGCATGGGAAACAATCAAGAAATTGAGTGAAGAAGATCCAGCCATCACAGGACTGGATTTCGCCCGGAATTTCGGTCAGCATCATGCCATTACTGCCGGACTCGACCACACAAAGGGCGACTGGGTCGTCGTCATGGATTGCGATCTGCAGGACCGTCCAGAAGAGATTCCGAAACTCTATCAAAAGGCTCAGGAAGGATACGAAGTAGTATTTGGAAAGCGGGTGGAGCGGCAGGACAGTTGGCTGAAAAAGAAAGGCTCCCAACTTTTCTATAGGATTTATGATTATTTCAGCGGGCAATCCACCGATTTCACCGTAGCCAATTTCAGCATTTGCGAAAGGAAAGTGGTGATGGGATACCGCCGCATGCGGGAACAAAACCGCTATTTTCCACTGTTCATCCAGTGGATGGGGTACCGCTCCACAAAAATCCCCGTCGAACATAATGCCAGAAAAGAAGGAAAGTCATCCTATAATTTTCATAAATTGCTCAGCTTGGCAACCGATGCGATCGTTTCCCAATCGAACAAGCCACTGCGGCTGTCGATCCAGTTCGGGTTCCTTATCTCTTTCGCATCCTTTTTATATGCGTTGTACTTATTTGCCCGCTACTTTTTCCTGGATGAACGTGTAGCCGGCTGGACCAGTGTGATGGTCTCCATCTTCTTTCTCGGTGGACTGATTTTTTTCAACTTCGGTATCCTGGGACTTTATATCGGAAAAATCTTCAATGAAACGAAAGCCAGACCATTATATCTCATACGTGAAACAACAGATGAAGCAAAAGATACAGATGAACAGGAGCTGATAGAATGAAGGAATACTTGGAAGCAACCCCTTGGGATAAGCGGAATTTCCTGGTGGATACATACCAGCTGACTGAATATAGTGAAGCCGCTCTCCAGCAGACGAGTGAGACAGAGGGGCATTTTACGCTCAAAGTGCCTCCTTCTGCCGATACGCAAAACCTGGTAAAGCACGGATTCTATTATGTCGATACACTGACAGAGCCAGTCTGCAGAAGGAACCGATTCGAAACAGTCTACCAAGAAGGTATCACATTTACTCGGGAATACGACCGGGAGGAGATACTGGATATTGCCGGTGAAGCCTTTAAAGGTGGCCGGTTCCACCGGGATTTCAATATTCCGGATTATATGGCGGACCGGAGATACCGCAATTGGGTCAGTGACTTGATTGACCAGGATCAGATTCTTGCCCTTCAATTTGAAGACCGGACGGCCGGCTTCTTCGCTTATGAGAAGGATAGGATCCTCCTGCTCGGCATGCATAAGGATTTCCGCGGGAGGGGGCTTGCCAAGGCCTTTACCAGTGCCTGTGTCGAAGAACAGTTCCGCATCAGTGGATATGACCAGCTGAAGACTTCTATTTCTCCTTCCAACCCGGCATCCTTGAATGTGTTCATTTCACTCGGATTCCGCTTGAATGGTGCCGTGAATGTTTATCATAAACTGAATGGCTCGTTGCCGGTAGGAGGGTGATCCATGGGTTATGCCTATATATTCGGCACGATTTTCTTTACTGTCTATGGCCAGCTCATTCTGAAGTGGAAGATCGACCAGCAAGGGAACCTGCCTGGGCCGCTGGCCGATAAAATCCTCTTCCTGCTTCAACTGCTGCTGAACCCTTGGATCATTTCCGGGTTTCTGGCAGCTTTCCTGGCGGCGCTAAGCTGGATGGCAGCCATGACCAAGTTCGATATCAGCTATGCATATCCGTTCATGAGCTTGTCCTTCGTGCTGGTTTTCATTCTTTCCGCCGTTTTCTTCGGCGAACCAGTAGATACACAGAAAATTATCGGCTTTTCCCTAATTGTCCTGGGAATTATCGTCATGAGGTGATTATATGATTCCATTCAATAAACCTTGCAACATCGGAACAGAACATGAAGCAATCAAACAGGCAATGAATCAGCAGAAATTAGCAGGTAATGGGCCATTCGCGGAAAAATGCTCCCAGTGGATGGAAGCACGTCTTGGCTGTGAAAAAGCCATCCTTACCCCTTCCTGTACTGCCGCCCTGGAAATGACCGCATTATTGGCAGAAATCGGTGAAGGGGATGAAGTGATCATGCCCTCCTATACCTTTGTTTCCACGGCAAATGCCTTTGTCCTGAGAGGGGCGGACATCCGATTCGTCGATGTTACGCCGGGGACGATGAATATAGATCCCGATCAAACTGCCAACGCAATAACCAGTCGGACAAAAGCCATCGTTGTAGTCCACTACGCAGGTGTTTCTTGTGACATGGACCGAATAATGGAATTAGCAGAAAAACACCATCTGTGGGTGATTGAGGATGCTGCCCAGGCATTGATGAGCAGCTATCGGGGTAAACCGCTTGGCAGCATCGGGCATATGGGGACCTTCAGCTTCCATGAAACGAAGAATTATACATGTGGCGAGGGTGGTGCACTGCTGGTCAATGACCCGTCACTGATCGAGCGGGCGGAGATTCTGCAGGAAAAAGGAACAGACCGCTCACAGTTCCTCAAAGGGGTGGTCGATAAATACACCTGGCGTGATATCGGTTCTTCCTTTCTGTTGAGTGAGCTCAATGCCGCCTATCTATCAGTACAGCTTGACCATGCAGAAAAAATCAATGCAAACAGGATTCGCAGCTGGAACAACTACCAGAAAGGATTGCAGGAACTATTCGACCAAGAAATGCTCGAGGGCCCGCATATCCCCGAAGACTGTGAACATAATGCCCACATGTTTTACATAAAGACAAAGGATGGACAGGAACGTTCCCGCTTGATTGCCTATCTGAAGGAGCAAGGGGTTATGGCTGTCCCACATTATGTCCCCCTCCATTCTTCGGATGCCGGGAAGCGGTTCGGCTCCTTCATCGGTGAAGACAGATGGACGACGGTAGAAAGCGAAAGAATTCTGCGCCTGCCGCTATATTACGGATTGACAGAAAAGGATGTGGATCATGGGATCACGGCTATTCACAAGTATTTCCAGAAATAAATTCATCCTGTTGGCCTGCATCATCCTGGCGGCTTATTTGCTGCCCTACTACATACTTGGCGAGCATACTCATATCCGGGTGCATGATAATATGGACTCCAATATTGTCTGGTACCAATTGCTGGCAGAACATGGCCCTATATTCACCATGGAGGATACCGAACTGCCCCAAGCCATCAACGGGCTGCCGAGAAGCACACTGCCGTCGGCGTTTGATGCCGTCGTATGGCTGTATGTATGGTTCGAACCGATGACAGCATATACTATCAGTCAGACGATTATGCGTATCGGTGCGTTCATTGGCATGTATCTGCTGTTGAGCCGCTTTGTATTCAAAGGGAAAAAACAGCAGCTCATTACGGCAGGCTCTGCCCTTTGCTTTGCGATGCTTCCTTACTGGCCGTCTGGAGTCCTATCGATTGCCGGTCTGCCACTTGCTCTTTACTTGTTCCTGACCATCCGCAAATATGGGTGGAACACACCGAAGCGTCACTGGCTGGTCCTATTGCTGATCCCATTCTTCTCCAATTTTGTTCTGTCCTTTGTCTTTTTTATCGGAGTCATGGGTATTTTCTGGCTGCTGGACTGGTATCGCAGAAAACAGCCGAATTGGCCATGGTTTACAGCTATGTGTGCTATGACTGGCATCTATATTATAAAAAACTATCTGCTGATCATATCCATGTTCTTTGACGAAGGATTCACCTCCCATCGGGAAGAAATGGACCTTGGCTATAACACGTTCGAACGGACCTATGAACTGGCATGGGAAAACTTCCTGTACGGCCTCACCCATGATGAAGCACATCAGGCATATATTATTGTTCCATTGGTACTAGGCGCCATGTTGATTCTTGCCTGGAAGAATATCCCGCCAAAAAGGCTGCTGACACTATTCATAGTCAATCTGATACTGGCCACCTGGTATGCTTTCTGGTATTGGGAAGGCATGCGGGTTCTGAAGGATAATTTCATGATCGCCAATACCTTCAACTTTGCCAGAATTCATTTCCTCGATCCGGCGATTTGGTACATCGCCTTTGCTCTGGCATTGTCCGTGCTGTGGAGGCATGTAAAATGGGGACCTGTCTTTGCTGCATTATTGATTGCCATGCAAGCATACAATCTATTCGGACTTCAAGAGGAATTCAAATACAGTTCCTACGGGATGCCGACGTTTGCTGAATTTTACTCGGAAGAACTGTTTCAGGAAATGGAAGAATATATCGGGGAAGAACAATCCGAATATCGTGTAGTGAGTATCGGCATGCATCCGACCATCGCCCAGTTCAATGGCTTTTATACGCTGGATACCTACAATAACAGCTTCCCTCTGGAATATAAGCATAAGTTCCGTGAAGTGATTGCCGGTGAGTTGGACAAGAATCCAACACTAGAAAACTACTTCGATGACTGGGGCGGCCGTCTGTATATGTATGTAGCTGAGCACGGAAAGGATTATCTGTTCACCAAAGACCGCAGTGAACCAATCGAACAGTTGGACATCAATACAGACGCCTTGAAAAACCTTGGCGGAGATTATATCCTTTCTGCTGTTCCGATCAGCAACTATCAAGAACTCGGTCTCGTCCATGAAGAGACGTTTGAAAACGCCGAGTCTCCATGGAAAATCAGGCTGTACCGCATCTCCTGACAGGTTGCGTTGAGCGGCGATCGAGTTGCAGCGGGCATGGCATGAGTGGCATAGCGCGGCACCCATTCACGTGGTGGTAACATTTCATATATAAATGAAGAGGTTGGGACATAACTAAACTGTTTATCTCAAGAGACGAATAATGAACCGAATAGGCGATGGAAGTATACGCAAACTCCTGCAAGAGGAAGGCATAGGTGAGACACCGTAGTGCGATAGCACGAAGAGCTCATCAGCCGATCGCGAAAAGCGAAGGATATCTCCTATCCTTTGTTCGTTCGGAATCCCCCTTGATAAAACACTTTTGTCCCAGCCTCTTATTTTAATCTTTTTATTTTCTCTTCAGCATGTCTGCAAACCTGTCACCGACTTCCTGTGTGGTTGCCTTACCTCCTAAATCAGGAGTAAGAAGTTCCGGCTCCTTCAGCAGGTCCCGCATGATATCGAGTACCGTTCTTCCCCACTCTTCCTCTCCAAAGAAGTCAAGCATCTGACTTGCCGACCAGATGGATGCCAACGGATTGGCCAGACCCTTTCCAGCAATATCAGGAGCTGATCCATGAATCGGTTCGAACATGGAAGGATACTTCCGTTCTGGATTGATATTTGCTCCAGCTGCAAGCCCCAGCCCCCCTGTCAGCGCTGCGCCAAGATCGGTCAGAATATCTCCGAACAAGTTGGACGTCACCACTACTTCAAACCGTTCCGGATCGGTGACAAAGTACAGGCTTGCCGCATCCACCAGATAAGAATAGGTCTCTACATCCGGATATTCTCTGCCCACTTCTTCAAATACTTCATCCCAGAAAACCATCGAATACTGCAGGGCATTTCCTTTGCTGATGCTTGTAAGGGTCCGATTGCTTTTTCTTGCTTCTTCATAAGCATAGCGGATGATCCGCTCTGTCCCTTTTCTGGAAAAAACCCCAGTCTGCAGGACGACTTCTTCTGGTTTCCCTTTATAAAGCCAGTCACCTGCTCCGGCATACTCCCCTTCACTGTTTTCGCGTATCACGAGAAAATCGATGTCTGAGCCGGACTTCCCTTTCAATGGGGTCAATTCTGGATGAAGCAATGTGATTGGCCTTAGATTGACATATTGGTCGAAAGACTTCCTGATTTTTAATAGGAGATCCCAGAGAGAAATATGGTCCGGCACCCCAGGATACCCTACTGCTCCCAAGTAGATGGCATCAAATTTCGCCAGGCGATCGATGCCATCTGCATCCATCATTTTTCCCTGCTGGAGATAATACTCACAGCCCCAGGGAAATTCCGTAAAAGAAAAGGAGATTTCCGGGTCTTTCTCTTCAATTGCTTTCAATATCTTGATACCTTCCCCGATGACTTCAGGTCCTATCCCATCTCCTGGTATGACTGCTATATTGATCTCTTTCACTTCCAATTCTCCTTTCCTGTATCCATGTCTGAATAGACGCGAGGAATTCGTTCTTTGAGACTTGCCAGTGCTTCGTCTGTAATACTATCCATCCACTCAGCGACTTCGTATGCGGTAATCTGCTCTTCATGCTGCCGTCCGATCAGTATGACTTCATCTCCTTCACATACTCCGGAAATGTCCGTGACATCCAGGAAGGTCTGATCGAGAGAAATGGTGCCGACAATTCCTGCGCGCTGCCCCCGTACGATCATCTGTCCACGATTGGAAAGACTCCTGGCATAACCGTCCCCGTGACCGACAGGAACAACAGCTATCTTACGGCGGGAGGGACAGGTATAACTTCCACCGTATCCGATCGATGTCTGAGCCGAAAGATCATGCAGCTGCAGGATCCGCGTTTTCACTTCCATTACGGGTTCAAGGTCAAGGATGGAGCGCTGGCGGGCAGCCGGTGGAT
This sequence comes from Virgibacillus xinjiangensis, assembly GCF_042643145.1. Classification (NCBI taxonomy): domain Bacteria; kingdom Bacillati; phylum Bacillota; class Bacilli; order Caryophanales; family Bacillaceae; genus Virgibacillus; species Virgibacillus xinjiangensis. Next base: position 15,426 of record NZ_JBHRSA010000015.1, on the reverse strand, counting down.
AGCCAAACAATGAGATACCCGGCCGCACCATGTCCAGGTACATATCCTGCCTTTCCAGCATAATGGTGGAACCTCCTGCATGCCGCACAGGGAAGGCCCACCCCTTCTCCTCCAATGCTTGAATGGTCTGCAGAAATTTTTCATACTGACTTTCCGTCCGCTGCCAATCTCCATCATCTGCATGGGAAAAATGCGTGTAGACACCCTCCCAGTATAAATTCGGCAAACCTCTGCACTCCTCCAGGAAATCATGCGCTTCTTCCGGGGGTACACCAAATCGGTGAAGACCTGTGTCAATCTTTAAATGAACATGCCCCCATTTCCGGTGGCGGACGGCTGCCTTACTGAAAGCAAGGGCCTGCTCTTTGGTGGAAATGGAACCGATCAGATCATATGCCACTGCATCGTCAGCCAGTGTGCCAGGAATCGCCCCAAGGATTTGGATAGGTATCCGTATTCCTTCTTTCCTTAGCAGGACTCCTTCTGCCACCGAGCTCACCCCCAGGCGGTCGGCTCCTGCTTTGACTGCTTCTTTGCTGATTTGGACAACTCCATGGCCATAGGCATTCGTCTTCACTACTGCCATCAACCATGTTTGATGGAGGTGTTTTTTAACCTTCTTCACGTTTTCATGATATTTATGCAGGTGGACAATGGCTTCTGTCGGGCTGCCGGTGAGATGCTGGGATAACACCATCAAAGCCCCCCATCCCTCTGATTTTATCTTCAGGCGTTTACGAGCTCGTAGATCAAACTGCGGAATTCCTGGAGGATTTTCGCAGTGATATTGCCCGGCTTGCCGGAACCGATTTGTTTCCCGTCTACTTCCAGGATCGGAATAATATCCGACTTGGTGGCGGTAACAAACACCTCATCAGCTGCAAGCAGATCTTTCACAGTAAAGGTCTGTTCATGGACGGGCAGATTGTTTTTCCTGCATAACTCCAGGACCTTCTGCCTGGTGATGCCGTTCAAGATGTGGTTGTTGGCCGGGTGGGTGAAGAGTTCTCCGTTTTTCACGATGAACACATTGGAAGCACTCGCTTCTGTAACGGTTTCACCGCGATGCAATATGGCTTCGACAGCGCCGTTTTTCTTTGCTTCCTGTTTAGCTAGCACATTGGGAAGCAGGTTCAGTGTCTTGATATCACAGCGAAGCCAGCGGATATCTTCCGTCAGCACGGCATGGCCCCCTTGATCCTCCACCTCTGTCATACGCTCCTCCGCCCGTGTATAGGCGATCGTCTTAGGCTGGACATCTTCACCAGGAAATTCATGCCAGCGGGATGCAGCCCCGCGAGTCACCTGCAGATAGATGATTCCTTCATCCAGATGGTTGGCTTTCACCAATTGATTCAACAAGTTTCGTAATTCCACCATACTATATGGAAGCTTCAACTGAACTTCTTTAGCACTCCGCTGCAATCGCTCGAGATGTTCATCCATCATGAACGGTCTACCTTCATAGACACCGATCACTTCATAGACCCCATCACCGAACTGGTAGCCGCGGTCTTCAATGTCGATCAAGTTCTTCCGGTCGATAATCTGATCATCCACTAGAATTTTACTCATATGGTCTGCCTCCTTTTCTGACAGGGACATGGGTTGCCATGAGGAGAGGAAAGAGGTGAACCTGCTGGTACATCAGGCTGATGCTGATATGCCGTTCTGTGCCCCACCATGTTCACCTGCTTATTCATCCTCTGTTATGACCATCTACCCTCTGGTTGTTTCACATGCCCGCCCATTCCGTTCATCCTTTATGCTTTGCAGCAAGATCCATCACTGTTTTCGCATCGACACTCCCCCCACTGATAATCATCACCACATTCGATCCAGTTTCGAAACGTTGATTCAGCAAAGCGCCTATGCCAGCAGCAGCAGCCCCCTCGATTATCATTCGATGGTGATGAAACATATAGGACATGCCTTGGGTAATTTCCTGCTCACTGATCAACAGAATATCATCGACATATTGCTGGACAAGCTTGAAGGTATATCTGTTATCAAGCCCTATTCCACCGAGCAGACTGTCTGCCAGTGTGTCATGCTCTTGAACCGTGACCGGCTTTCCGGCACGGATGCTCGCAAGCATGGCCGGCCCTTTTTCTGTAGAAGCACCCAGCAGGGATAGAGCTGGGTCCGCCGCCTTCAGAGCAGTGCCGAGTCCGGCATGCAGCCCACCACCAGAAAGGCCTGCAACTACCATATCTGTTTCTGGCAGCTCTTCCAGCACTTCCAGTCCCATCGTGCCTTGGCCGGCAATGATGTCCTGGTCATCAAATGGATGGATCACCGCCCACCCATGTTCCTTTTCCAGCTGATAGCTCCTCTTCTCCGCTTCATCCTGTGATTTACCGTATATCTCCAATGTGGCACCAGCATCCCTCAGCACTTTCACCTTCGCAGGCGGAACTCGCTCAGAGATGCAGATGGTTGCCGGTATCCCTAACCTTTTTGCCATATAAGCTACACTCATGCCGAAATTCCCGGTGGAGAACGTGGTGATCCCCCGCTCTCTTTGCTCCCGGGAAAGGGTCAGGATTTTATTTGCCGCACCTCTGATTTTGAAGGAGCCGGTCACTGTCAGATTTTCCAGCTTCAAATATACATGGGCACCACTAAGTTCCGATAAACCAGGAGAATGAATGAGTGGTGTTTTTTTGACGATGGAGGCTATCCTGTTGCGTGCCTTCCAGACATCCCTCTGTGTTATTGGCTGCGGCATGCTGTTCCTCCTCTCATTTCACAAACTGCCTGGCAGTCTCCGCCAATATCGCGGTTCCTGCGACAAGGCTCTGCTCATCGATATCAAAAATAGGTGTGTGAAGATGCCGCACACGGTGCGCTTCCGGCCGGCATCCTAGGAAAAACATGGCCCCGGGAATTGCCCGTGCCATATGGGCGAAGTCCTCCCCTCCCATGCCGAATGGCTGATCCAGCACGTCGAAGTCAGGAAAAAGGTGGTGGATCGCCCTTTCAATCTCCCGGTTCACCTCTGGAGAATTGTATAAAGCAGGATCCTCCGCTGTGATTTCCAGCTCTGCCTCCCCTCCCAATGATTCAGCAATTGAGAAAGCTCGGCGAAGCTCCTCATGTGTCTTTGTGCGGATCTCCGGCTTATAAGTGCGGATGGTCCCACCTATTTCCACTTCAGCGGGAATGACATTGCTGGCTGAGCCAGCTTCCAGGCTGCCAATACTGATGACAGCTGACTCCAAAGAGGACACATGCCTACCTGTAATCCCGTATACAGCTTGGAGTACATTGCCGAGCATCCAGACAGGGTCGCTGCCAAGATGCGGATAAGCCCCGTGTCCGCCGGTTCCTTTGATTCTCGCCCGGAACACATCCACATTGGCCATACTGAACCCGTCATGGAGCTTTATCTTTCCATACGGATGCTCGGGATCCATATGGAGAGCGAAAACTGCTTTCACATCATCCAGGACGCCGTGTTCCAACATATATGGTGCACCAGTGGTCCCCGTGTCATCTGCCCGTTCCTCTGCAGGCTGAAAGATGAATTTCACCGTTCCTTTCAACTTCTCCTCTTCAAAACAAGTACTCAGCAGATGGGCAGCCCCCAGGACGATCGCAGTGTGTGCATCATGACCACAGGCATGCATTACGCCTTTCTCCCTGGATCGATAATCCGTCACATTTTCTTCTTGGATCGGCAAGGCGTCCATGTCGGCTCTCATGGCAACCACAGGGCCGTCACCGGAGGATAAAGTTCCAAGGACTGCTGTCGGATACCCCGCATTCCGCTCCACCTGCATCCCTGGAATCTTTTCCAGTATTCCAGCAATAAAATCGGATGTCTTGTATTCAGAAAAACTGAGCTCTGGAAACTGGTGCAAGTGGCGGCGCCATATCGACAGCTCCTTTAGGATAGCCTGGGCTCTCTCTTTCATTGTCGTGCCAGTATTGGCCATAACAAACCCCTCCTCACCGATCAATGGAGGCGATGGCTGTTATTTCCACCTTCCCGTCAAGCAGCTGGCTCCCGACGGTAATCCTTGCCGGTTTCTTCTCCACTTGGTTGAAGTACTTCCGATAAGCTTGGTTGAATTCATTCGCCTTTTCTTCTGTCAAATCATCCAAATGGCATGTGACAAACACTAGATTCTCCAGGCTGCCGCCAGCCTCCTTTAAAATACTTTCAATGTTTCTCAATGCCGCTTCCGTCTGCAAGGCTATCGTTTCTCCCGCTGATTCACCATTAGGGTGGATTCCGTCCTGTCCGGAGATAAATACGAATCCACCTTCCAATATGGCCTGGGAGTAAGGCCCTGTCGGTGCAGGAGCGTTATCCGTCTGGATTCTTTTCTTCATTGGCCCACATCCCTTCTTGGAAAATCAGTCCACACCAATAGAAACATATTGGGATTCAATGAAGGCATCCATTCCTTCATGACCGCCTTCTCTACCGATTCCGCTTTCTTTCATACCGCCGAAAGGTACCTGCGCGGCGGATGGCGCCCCGTCATTCCAGCCCACAATTCCATAGTCGAGCTGTTCAATGATTTTCATGCCTCTGGCGACATTTTCAGAGAATACATAGGCAGCAAGACCATATGGTGTATGATTGGCAAGGGTGACCGCTTCTTCGTCGCTTTCCACTTTCATGACCGGTGCAACCGGACCGAATGTTTCTTCTTGCATCATCACCATATCTGTTGTGACATCCGCCATGACAGTCGGTGTATAATACATGCCGTTCTTATCAGCAAGGGGCTTTCCGCCGATCACCACTTTTGCTCCTTTGCCGGCAGCATCTTCCACATGTCTGGCAACTTTATCAAGGCCGTCCTTATTGATCAATGGACCGATATCTGTCTCCGTATTCAGGCCATCTCCTACTCTCAGCTTCTCTACTTCCTTGGAAAACTTTTGGACAAATTCATCGTAGATGCCGGATTGGACAAAAATCCGGTTGCCGCAAATGCAAGTTTGCCCAGCATTACGGAATTTAGAGGCGACAACTCCCTTTACCGCCTTATCGATATCCGCATCATCCATCACTAAGATCGGCGCGTGCCCACCCAGTTCCAAGGATAATTTCTTCACCTGATCCGCACTCTGTCTGATCAGCTTTTTGCCAATTTCCGTAGATCCGGTGAAGGTGATTTTCCGTACTTTCTCATTTTGCATCAATTCACCGGCAATTCCAGAAGAAGAACCAGTCACCAGGTTCACGACACCTTTTGGAAAGCCTGCCTTCTCACAGAGCTCCGTCAATTTCACTGCTGTCAGCGGGCTTTCCCTGGAAGGCTTCATAATAACCGGACAGCCTGCTGCGAGAGCAGGACCGATTTTTCGCGTCAGCATCGCTGCAGGAAAATTCCAAGGAGTAATTGCTCCGACTACCCCGACAGGCTTTTTCCAAACCTGCAGACGTTTTCCGTTTAAATGGGAAGGGATGGTTTCCCCATACACCCGTTTCCCTTCTTCAGCAAACCATTCCAGGAAGGAGGCAGCATATTTTACCTCCCCACGCGACTCCTTGATCGGTTTTCCCATCTCCAATGTCATTGTTTCTGCCAGATCATCCTCATTTTCGAGCATTAGTTCCTGAAGCTTTTTCAAATATCCTGCCCGCTCATAAGCCGTAAGAGCGGACCAGGAGGAGAAAGCCCTGTGAGCCGCCTCGATGGCCTTCCGGGCTTCCTTTTCCCCGCCATATGGAACCGTCCCTATCACTTCGCCATTTGCCGGGTTGACGACATCCATCGTTTCCAGTTCATTACCAGTCCATTGTCCATCTACATACATCAGATATTTTGTCATATATGCCCCTCCCATCCTTATTGCTAGTTTTATTAATTTTTGGCGGGAGCAAGTACTGCTTCCACCGATTCCTCCAAAATATCGAGTCCTTCCTGTAATTGTTCATCTGTAATCACGAGCGGCATCAACAATCGGATGACATTGTCATAAACCCCCGCCTTCATGGAAATGAGGCCCCTGCTGTATGCTTCCTTGAAAATTTCATTGGTCAGCTGCTTATCCGGCTCTTTCGTATCCCGGTCTTTGACAAATTCCATGGCACACATGGCACCAAGTCCCCGATAATCACCGACAGCCTCGAACTTTTCATAGAGGTGCCTAAAACGGTCCATCACTTGGCGGCCGATCGTTTCAGCCCGGTCGTTGATCCGCTCCTTCTCCATGATTTCTAGAACAGCGAGACCGGCCCGACAGCCAAGCGGGCTTCCGCAATACGTTCCGCCAAGTTCTCCGCTGCCCGGCGAATCCATGATTTCCTTGCGGCCGATGATTCCGCTGATCGGCAGACCCGCTGCCATGGATTTGGAAATGGTAATCAAATCAGGTTCAACATCAAAGTGTTCCATGGCAAAATATTTACCCGTCCGGCCAAAACCGGTCTGAATCTCATCCGCAATCATCAGAATACCGTGTTTTTCACAGAGTCTCTTCACTCCTTGGACAAATTCTTTATCAGGAACGATAAAACCGCTTTCTCCTTGCACAGGTTCCATAATCACGGCCGCTACCAGGCTCGGATCTACATGGCTGATGAAGAACTTTTCCAGTTCCTCCAAGAGATGTCGGCTATAGGCCTGTTTGCTCATCCCCTCCGGCCGGCGGTAATGATAAGGGTAGGCTGCTTTATAGACTTCAGGGGCAAATGGGCCGTACTCGTATTTGAACGGCTTCACCTTCCCTGTTAATGACATCGTCATCAATGTGCGTCCATGAAAGCCGCCGGCAAAGGAAACAACAGCCTGGCGCTTCGTGTATTTCCTGGCCAGTTTGACGGCATTCTCCACTGCTTCTGCACCACTGTTCAGGAACATGACTTTTTTTTCAAAAGCCCCCGGGGCTAGTTTGGCAATTTTCTCTGCCAATTCAATATAAGGATCATACATCATGACATTGAACCCTGTATGAATATAACGATCGACTTGATCTTTCAATGCATTTGTCACCGTCTCATGGCTGTGTCCCGCGTTAATGGTCCCGATGGCGCCGGCGAAATCGATGAAAGTATTTCCATCCACATCTTCAAGCAATGCACCTTTTGCCTTATGGACAAATGTCGGGGCTCCGTAACTAACGGCATCGGGTACAATGGCATGCCTCCTGTCCAGAAGCTCCTTTGCTTTTGGACCCGGCAGTTCTGTCCTCACATTGGCGAACTGTTTTGTCATCATATGCAGCCTCCCTCACAAATTATTGTTTCTGTTTCGTCTGCAGCAGCTTTTCCTCCACATAGGAAATATGATCCCTTACACTGCGATTGACCTTCTGTGGATCTTTTGTCTTCAGGGCATCCACCAGCTCCCTGTGCTCCGCATAAAAGGAATGCGGACTGGAATAGTATTGATCCAAGTGGACGAGATAGGCACGAATCTGTACCTGGATGGATTCATAGATACGAATGATCCGTGAATTTCCGGATTGATTGACGATATAGCCGTGAAGTTTCATGTCGAGATCGAACAGGTCCCCCCATTTCCCCTTTCCGGCAGCAGTTTTCATCTCATCCAGTATTTCTGACAGTTTGGCGAAGTGTTCTCTTCCTAGTTCTGGCAAGGCATCCTGAAAGGCATGTGCTTCCATCAAAGTACGAAGCTCAATGATTTCTGCCAAGTCTTCATCCGTGAACTCGGTGACATACGTTCCCTTTCTGGCTTTGCTGATGACGAGCTGTTCCTGCTCCAGAATTTTCAATGCTTCCCGGATCGTACTCCTGCTCACATCGAACATCTCCGCCAGTTCAGTTTCCAGCAGTCTCTCGCCAAACTGTACCTGCTTATTCCAGATACGCTGCCTCAATTCTTCTGCAATCAATTCACTTAACGGTTTCTGTACAATCATACGATCCTCTTCCATCGCTGTTTGACTTCCCTTCTCCAAGAATATGCTCATTCCCTGCTCGAAATGCCTATTGTCGATTGTCGACAATACCTTAATTTTAGAATAGGATAGATGCCCGGCCTCTGTCAATCATTTTTCCGATAATTTGAAATATATTTATTTCGATTGACTTCCGGTTGTTTCTCCTCTATGTTGATGGTAACTGTCATATGTTCTATGGGATGAATCGTTTTACATCTGTCCCGCATATAAATAATGAAACGGATGGACAAGGAGGATGACTATTGAAGAAAAAAGTTTTAGCTTATAATCGGGTGGAAAAGCCGGTTTTGGATCAGTTGGAAAAGGAATTCGATGTCCGCTTCTTTAAAAACGTCGACGTAGAAAACGACTCGGATTTTCTGCAATGGCTGGGAGAGACGGAAGGGATCATCGGCCTTGCCCTTCCTGTCACCAAAGAATTATTGGACCGTGCGCCAAATTTGAAAATCGTCAGCAATGTTTCGGTCGGCTATGATAATCTCGATCTTCCAGAGCTGACAAAACGAAATATTGCCGCCACCAATACTCCTGATATCCTGACCGACACCGTAGCAGATACGGTGTTTGGATTGATTCTCAGTGCGGCTAGAAGGATTCCCGAGCTGGATCACAAAGTAAAGAGCGGCAATTGGACAGAACCCTTGGGGCCGGATCATTACGGCATTGATGTCCATCATAAAACACTCGGAATCATCGGCATGGGCAAGATAGGCGCTGCTATTGCCCAACGGGCCCATTTTGGCTTTGATATGGAGATCCTCTATCACAGTCGCAGAAGCAAACCGGAAGCGGAGAAAAGGTTCGATGCAAGCTACCGAGAACTCGATCAGCTGCTGGGAGAGTCTGACTTTGTTTGCTTGATCACCCCCCTCACACCAGAAACCGAGGGCATGATCGGCAAGAGGGAGTTCCGCCTGATGAAGGATAGTGCGATTTTCATCAATGGCTCCCGCGGAAAAACAATTGTCGAAAGTGATTTGATTGAAGCCCTCGAAAAAGGTGAAATTGCCGGCTGTGGTCTTGATGTGTTCGAGAAGGAACCGATGGATCTGCATAACCCATTGCTCAGCATGGAGAATGCCGTGACAACTCCGCATATCGGCTCGTCCACCTGGGAGACAGAACTGGCCATGTCAGAACTGGCAGCAAAAAATTTACGCGCCGGACTATCCGGTGAAAAGCCACCGACGATGATCAATCCGGAAGTCTGGGACAAAAGAAGATAATGCGAAAAGCCGTACACCTCGGGGTACGGCTTTTTACTGCTGGGATGGAATGTTCTGGTTGATATCGCTGCCCTCCGGCAATTAAGGATGTGCTGCCAAATATTCCTTCTACACGAAACCCTAGTGCTGTCTACCTAGGCTAAACGAGCATTGGGCTTTATCAACAGCTCCCGCGGGAATTTGGCAAGTGTTTCACAGCCTTCTTCGGTCACTCGGAATGATTCACTGATTTCCATGCCAATATGGCCGAGATCGATGGTCGGTATCATATGGAAGGTCATATTCGGTTCGAGGATCGTCTGATCTCCCGGGCGAAGGCTCGCTGTATGCTCTCCCCAATCAGGCGGATAGTTCAGTCCTACAGAATAGCCGATACGAGACTCTTTCTTCAACCCATGTTTGGTGATTTCCTTCCTCCAGGCAAGCTCGATCTCTTCACAGGTAGCTCCTGGTTTAACCGCTTCCAATGCAGCTTGAATGCCTTGGATGACCACCTCGCTAAGCTGATACACCTCTTCGCTCGGCATTCCGACTACCGCAGTCCTCGCCAATGGCGAATGGTAACGTTTATAGCATCCCGCCAGTTCAATGATGACCGGTTCTCCCTCTCTGAAGGTATCATCCGTCCAGGTCAAATGGCAGGCGGATGTTTTCTCTCCCGTAGGAAGCAATGGAACAATGGATGGATAATCTCCTCCATATTCCTCTGTCCCAATGATCTGCGCATGACTGATGGCCGCAGCTACTTCACTTTGCCGGACACCTTCATTCAATGTCTCAAAGGCTGCCTGCATAGCTTTTTCCGAAATTCTTGCAGCTTGTTTCATATAGGCAATTTCCTGATCAGACTTGACAATGCGGATCCGATTCACCAAGTTGGTGGCATTTTTGAAACGGGCATCCGGCAGACCATGTGCCAAATGAATATAACACTGAGCAGTGAAATAATAGGCATCCAACTCTACACCGATAATTAGCTTACCGCTCTTTTTGCTCCGGATGAAATCAGACACGAAATCCATGGGGTGTCTTATCGTCGACTGGACATAGTTGTCAGCATAGGGAAGTATATGCTCTTCATCCAGCCAGGTTGTGTATCTTGCAGCATTGGCGTCCAACCCCCGCCCTATCCAGTACGGCTGGTCTTCGTCAATCATGACGACCAATAGCTGGTGGACATAAAAGGACCATGCATCATAGCCGGTAAGATAATTCATATTTGCCGGATCAGTAACCAGCAGAATATCCATCCCCTCCGCAGCCATGCGTTCCTTCGTTTTAGCAATCCTATCCTGAAACTCAGAAACGGAAAATGTTAACATACACATCCCTTCCCCTCTTTTTTATTTCAGCACCACCAGCTGAGCCGTTTATACATTGTATGAACTACTGCTTCGTACGTTGACGGGTTCTTTCAAAAAATAGGCAATTAGAGGATCGTTAGTGGACATGATAGGTGAACTGATGTGAGATAGTGTGTCGATTGTCGACAATACCTTTGTTACAGTGTAGTGTCTGCCAAGTAATGTTGTCAATATAATTTTATAGAAAATTCCGTTAATATTCTATACCCACTTTCACTCCTCCGATAACAAAAAGGTCTCCCTCCTTGGGAAACCTTTTTCGTATTCATGTAATCCGATCAATTTCTTTCTTCATATGGTCATCTGCAAACGACTTACCATATTTGGCCATTGACAGCCGGTACAGGACAGCTCCAAGGATGACCCAGAGCAGAATGATTACCCATTCATATGGCCAGATAAGGGCTGATGGCATTCCCGGCACATATAAAAGAGTAACACCACCCGCCATGACAACAGCAATCCACCCAATAGCAGTCCCGCCGGCAAGTTTGAACGGCCGTTCCATTTCCGGATCCTTTTTCCTCAAGATGATAAAGGAAACGGCCACCATCAACCATGCCACAACAAGCCCTAGTCCACCTGCATTCACAAGCCAAACCAGTGCCGGCCGGCCGAGCAGCGGTGCCGCTGTGGAAAAGACACCAATCAACAGGATGGCTCGATGAGGTGTCCGATATTTCGGATGGAGATCCCCCAGGCTTTTTGGCAGCATGCCAGCTCTTGCAAGCGCAAATATTGCCCGGCTTCCTCCGACATAGAAACCGATCCAGCTTGTAAGGATACCGCCGATACCTCCAAGAACGAGGAGATTGCCCATGAACCGACTGTCATCGAAAGCTGCAGCCATGGCGTCTGCTGTTACCAATTCTGATTCGCCAAGTGCAGTTGTTCCCATCACTCTTGATACACCGAAGATAACGGCAATATACCAGATGATAGCAAGTACAACCGAAAATACGAGCAGCTGGCCGATTCGTTTTTTTGGAAGATCAATCTCTTCCGCTGCCTGAGGGATGACATCAAAGCCGACAAACATGAATGGAGTCATGATCACCACTGCCATAAGACCGGCCATTCCATTTTCAAAAAAGGGCTGCATATTTTGTGTATTACCGGCAGCAGTGCTCCCGGTAATCAACAATGCTCCTGCCATGAGAATCAACAGGGTAAGAATGAATGTAATCGCCGTAGACAGCTTGATACCCCGGTAGTTGATCCAACCTATAAAGATGGAACCAATCATTCCGACGCCGACCCAAGTCGCCGTCACATTCCAACCGGCAATCGTATACAAATAGCCTTGGCTGTAATTAGGTACGAGGTATTCAAACACCGTTGGAAGAGCCACCGCTTCAAAAGCTACGACAGAGACATAACCTAAAATGATAGCCCATGTGGCAATAAATGAGGCAGTTCTTCCCATGGCCTTATACGTGTACACATGCTCTCCGCCGGCCAGTGGCAAGGCTGATGACAATTCAGCGTAGGTGAGGCTCACCATCAGCACAAGCAATCCGCCAATAGCAAAGGCAAGGATGGCACCAAGTGATCCGGCTTCCGTAATCCAGAGCCCGGTCGTTACCACCCACCCCCAGCCGATCATCGCCCCAAACGCTAAAGCAAGTGTGTCTTTCCTTCCGAGTATCTTCAAGAGTTTCTGGTCACTCATCTAGTTTCCTCCCATTCTTGACAGGGTTTATTTGACCGGAAGTTCGTACGACACATAATTAAAAGGAAATACAGGAAAGCAGCGGATCTGCTCGAGCTCTGTTTCCTGCTATGCGAGTCATGTAAATGCGCCCCTGGTACCAACACTCCTTTCGAACCATCCATCTATTCATATCCCACCTCCTGAACCGAGAGCTTATCCATAAATGGTAGATATATATGCATAAAAACCAGCTGATAGTATAAACACACACAAAAAAAAGCTGTAATCCCAGAGGCCACACATGGGATTACAGCTTTATACCACCACTTATTCAGTTCGGCATGTGCTTCAAAAAGTTCTGTCCGGCAAATCCACGGACTTGCTCTTCCGGATAATGGTTCAGCAAGGCATTGATCAGGTTTTGATATTTTGCTGCGTTCTCCAAATTATCAACATACTTGTCAATTCCGTCAAAGTCAGAACCAAAACCGATATGTTCCACCCCACCAAGTGAACAAATATGGTCGATATGCCTGATAAGATCATCGATTTCCACTTGTTCCTTCGTGTCCGAAATGAACTCTGGATGAAACACGACGTGAATCATTCCGCCCTTTTCAATCAATGCCTTGATTTGGCCATCATACAGATTGCGCGGATGATCGCAGACCGCTCTTGCGTTGGAGTGGCTTGCAAATGGATAATCAGCTAATTCTACTATATCCCAGAATCCTCGTACCGTGGAGTGGGCAACATCGCTCATTACCTGATGAGCATTGTTGAGCCTGATCACTTCTCTTCCAAGAAGGGTTAACCCCCCTCCACGAGGTTCGTGTACTCCATCTGCACAAAGATTCGCATGGTTCCAAGTCAGACCGACAGCCAATACGCCTGCGCGATATAAATGGCGCAGCTTTCCAAGATCATTACCAATCGGATCAGCCCCTTCCAAGGTCAGTACGGCACCAATTTCGTCTGCATGCAACGTTTTCAGATCAGACCAACTGCGAATATGCCTCATTTCTGGGTGTTTATCCAGTATCTCTGTATGAAACAGATCAATCTGTTCCAGTGCATGCTGCCACTTTTCTTCCATTGGGATATCGGGCTCAATGAAAATGGCATAAAACTGTGTCCCAATCTTTCCCTGGCGAAGTCGATCCAGATTCGTATCCAGCATATCGGCATGTTGGAAATCCAGCGGTTTTCTGCCGTAGTACACCCCTCTTTTTTCCATCTGCAGCTTCAGCAGGGCATCACAATGCGTATCTATAACCTTCATACCCACTTTCCTCCATCCATCTTCAGCTGTTATTCGACCGGGTATTTATCCGGACTGCTTCCGACTCTATCATCCTTATTCAGCCGATTGATCCTTTTCATATCTTCGTCACTCAATGAAAAATCAAAGATATCGGCATTTTCTTTGATGCGATGTTCCTTGGTAGATTTTGGGATCGTAATCACCCCATTTTGCACATCCCAGCGCAGCACGACTTGGGCTGCAGTTTTTCCGTGCTTTTCAGCGATTTCCTGTAATATCGGCTCATCAAATATTTCCCCACGCTTTAATGGCGACCATGCCTCCAGTTGAATTTCTTCCTGCCGGCAGTATTCTGCGAGCTTTTCTTGGGTTAGATGGGGGTGATACTCCACCTGATTGATGGCCGGCTTCACCTTACATTCCGGAAGGAGATCATCCAAATGTTGTTGATGGAAATTGCAGACACCGATCGCACGAACTTTCCCCTCCTCATACAGCTTCTCCATCGCCTTCCACGTATCTTTATACATACCTGTGACCGGCCAATGGATCAGGTAAAGGTCCAGATAGTCGAGACCAAGCTTCTTCAGACTTTCATCAAATGCCTGAAGTGTTTCTTCATAGCCCTGCTGGTCATTCCATACCTTGGTGGTGATGAATAATTCCTCCCGAGGCACCCCACTTTCCTCAACAGCTCGTCCTACACCACGCTCGTTCCCGTAGAACGCAGCGGTATCAATACTTCTGTATCCATGGTCGATGGCTGTTTTTACCGAGTGGACGGTTGTTTCCCCTTCTTCCACTTTATAAACACCAAGTCCGAAGGCTGGCATATCAACACCATTATTCAACCTTACTGTATCGCGCAAACTATTTATCATGTATGACCCTCCATTCGCTTATACCTTCTATATTAACCCATTGGAAATGATTCCTCAAAACAGGCGGCAGAGCAAAACTCGATGTGATAGAATGAAACAGTTATCAAATGAACGAGAAGGGACTGCATCATGATGGAAATTCGTCACAAACTAAACCAGCCTTTGCTTGAATATGTATATATTATCTTCGGTGCAACTATTGTAGCCTTATCCTATAATATGTTCCTGCTGCCGGCGCGATTAGCAGCAGGCGGTATTTCCGGTGTAAGTACGATACTATTTGAACTGTATGCACTCAGTCCGGCCCTCGTCCAGTTTGCGATCAACATTCCACTCTTCATCGTCGGCTGGATTGCCATGGGGAGCGACTTCAGTTGGAAAACCCTGCTGGGAACCTTTTGGGTCCCATTTATCATCTACCTGACGGCGGAAATTCCCTTTACCATCACCAACCCACTCCTCGGTGCCGTTTATGGAGGGATTGTGCTTGGGGTCGGACTTGGGATTGTCTACAAAGGAAATGGATCGACAGGAGGCACCGCAGCAATTGCTCAGATTGTCAAAAAATTCACTGGCATCTCCAGCGGATATTCCCAATTGCTGGTGGACGGGCTTGTTGTTGCAGCTTCCATCATCGTATTCAGCCTGGAACTTACATTGTTCGCCTTGATGGCCATCTATATTTGCAGCAAAGTCATTGATATGGTGCAACTGCGGACTTCTGCTACCAAACTCGTGATGATCATTACCGATGAAGATGACAAAGTCCAAGCCCTCATCCGCGACAAAGTCGACCGCGGATTGACAAAGGTCCGTACGGTCGGCGGGTACAGCAAGGAAGAGAAGACAATGATCCTTTGTGTAACGGAGCAGCCGGAAGCTGTACAGTTGAAAAAGCTGCTGCAACAAGAAGAACCAGAATCCTTTGTAATCTTCCTTAATGCCTCAGAGATTATGGGACGTGGTTTCTCCTTGGACAGGTACTACGGCCAGAAACTTTAATGCATGGTAATTGATTCTCCACCTAGATAAGAGGCGGAGAAGTGCGCCAGCTCGAGGAGGTTCACCAGCCGCCCGCGGAAATGACCTGACCCCCATAAGTTAGAGTAAAAATAATTTATGGGGGTTAGGTTTATGGAAAAAT
>NZ_JBHRSA010000014.1:0-9406 GCF_042643145.1 Virgibacillus xinjiangensis | reverse complement strand
TTCAATACCGACTTCATACCGATCTAATCGTTGCCTAATAAAACTCCAACTATTGGGGGTCACACCAATTACTTGGGCGGCTGCTGAGCCTCCGAACGCTGGCGCAGTTCGGGATCTCCGCGCCCTTTCTTACAGGTGTCTGCATGTTCTTGGCTGATTCCGTTCACTGTTCGTCTTTCCGTTTTGTCCCAACCTCATTCAGTAAAAGGTTCAATATGAATATGTGCGTGACTGATATTATGAGTGTCAGCCAAGTAACTCTCGATCCGGTCGGTTATTTTGTGACTTTCCCGCACATTCAACTCAGGATCGACCAGAATGGTGATCTCAATGAATGCATAATTACCGACAATCCTGCCTTTTATATCGACTACTTCTTTTACTTCCGGGTCTTCTTCGATACTCGTGAGGATCTTTTGGATCCGGTTTTCATCAAAACCATCTGTCAATGTATGTGTTGCCTCTTTAAAGATATCCCAAGCCGTTTTACAAA
Organism: Virgibacillus xinjiangensis; assembly: GCF_042643145.1. Classification (NCBI taxonomy): domain Bacteria; kingdom Bacillati; phylum Bacillota; class Bacilli; order Caryophanales; family Bacillaceae; genus Virgibacillus; species Virgibacillus xinjiangensis. The sequence goes on along the minus strand of NZ_JBHRSA010000014.1, from coordinate 8,913 downwards.
TGATCACACCTACAACCAATCCTGCGAGCGGATCCAGCCAGAACAGGCCAAGTTGTGCACCGATGATGCCGACGAATGCACCGATGCTGACCAGTGCATCGGACCGGTTGTCCTGTGCTGCAGCGTAAAGCGCACTGCTCTGGACCTTCTTAGACAGCCTCAAGTTATAGAAATAGACTCCGAACATGATGACAGCCGAACCTACCGCCACCCATGCTGTCATCAGATGCGGTTGGGATGATTCGCCAGAAATGATCTTCTGGATCGTATCAAAGATGACCTGGATACCGACAAACATCATGACAAAAGCGGCAAATAAGGAGGCAATCGTCTCAGCCCGGTAATGGCCATAGTGATGATCCTCATCCGGAGGTTTCCTGGATATTTTCAATCCGATAAGGACGGCGATCGACGCGATAACGTCTGTTGTATTATTCAAACCGTCTGCTTTCAAGGCATCGGACTGGCCGATATAGCCGGCAACGAGCTTCAAGGCAGAAAGGATCAGATAGGCAGCAATGCTCAGCCATGCACCCTTTTCTCCCTGTTTCAGGTTATCAGTATGTTCCATGGACCAGTCCCCCTATTATCTAACATAGTCTACCAAAGTAGTATCGCTCTGGTCTAGAGAAACATTCATCAGGAAAAAAACTCGTGAAAATATGCCACCCATTGGTTAGAGTACCCAGTTTTGGGGAACAGAAAAATAAATCGGAAATCAGCACTTGCAATTTTGCTGAAAATTTAGGATAATAGAAAAAAGGAACAAGGGGGCAAGTTCCATGAAAAAGGAGAAAACGCTATACCGATTCTTGCGGTATAACGGAAAGCAGATCAAAGCAAAGAAAGAGATTCCTTTTGAGTTAAAATTGACCTCACGTTTACTATTGGATGAGTTATGTTTCAACTGGAACAAGAAGCATGTGGAAGAAAAAATTGATGACACCATCACTTCAGGAGATAAGCAGGAGTTCGCAAGATGGTCTGAAGTTTATAAAGAATATATTTGGGAGTAATTAATGGAGGAGCTTTACCGAAGGGTGGAGCTCCTTTGCTTGTTGTACAGGTTCTGCCAATCCATTACATAGGTGGAGGGATGTCATGAATAGAAAGCGAAGGAAGGTCCAACGAAGCTGGATGCTTTATGATTTTGGGAATTCCGCCTTTGCGACCACGATGATGGCGGCAGTGCTACCGGTGTTTTATTATGATGTAGCGGCTGCGGGTGCCAACCAAGAAGCAGCAGCCAGCATGTGGGGGTATTCCCAGTCCATTGCCGTGTTGGTAGTAGCTGTATTGGCACCCATACTCGGTGCGATCAGTGATTTCTCCGCCGCCAAAAAGAAATTTCTGCAATTCTTCGCATTTATGGGCATCATCGCCAGTATCCTCTTCATGTTCGTCGGTGAGGGAGACTATCTGCTTGCATCTGTTCTCTTCATTGTCGGGTCGATCGGATTCTCCGGGGCGAATATCTTCTATGATGGATTCCTTCCCGAAATAGCAGAAGAAGGAGAGATGGATCGGGTTTCCTCCGGTGGTTTCGCCTATGGATATTTGGGTGGAGGGTTATTGCTCTGCATCAACGTACTGATGATTCTCAACCCCCATTGGTTCGGCATACCAAACGCCACTGCCGCTAGTCAGATTTCTTTTGCTACAGTGGGGATATGGTGGTTGATCTTTTCCATACCACTGTTGAAAAATATGAAAGAAGAGAAAAAGACACATGCCAGAAAGGAGAAATCTTACATAGCCATCGGTTTTTCCAGGGTTGGTTCCACTTTTAAAGAAATCCGCCACTTTAAGCAATTGTTAATTTTCCTTTTGGCTTTTTGGCTTTATAATGATGGTATATCCACCATCGTGCGTATGGCAACCATCTATGGCAGGGATATTGGAATCGACGCGAATTCACTGATCCTCGCCCTGTTGATCACCCAATTTGTCGGCATACCGTGCACCTTTTTCTTTGGCTGGCTTGCAGGGAAGGTTACGGCGAAACGGGCTTTGTCTGCCGCTTTGATTGTCTATATGGGAATAGTCGTTTTAGGATACTTCATGACGACAGCACTCCACTTCTATATGCTTGCCGTCTGCACCGGAATGGTCCAAGGTGGAGCGCAGTCATTGAGCCGCTCTATTTTCGGACGGATGGTGCCGGATCATAAACATGCGGAGTTTTTCGGGTTTTACGGAATCTCTTCTAAATTTGCCGCCATATTCGGCCCGTTCCTATTTGCTTTTGTCGGCCAGATTACCGGGTCAAGCAGGTTAGGAATCATATCCTTGTTGTTCTTCTTCGTGGCTGGGCTTGTAATTTTGAGGTATGTCGATGTGGACCAGGGAATAAAAGATGCACAACGTCAATCCTTACCCACTGGGTCAGTAAAAGTCAAACCAAATGAGAATTGAAAGATAGGAGGAAGGTTGATGAAGTTGCATCAAATCAGCAGAATTTTTTATAAAGTCTCCGGGATTCTTGGGGATATCCATGCATTAAAAAGGGGTACATACGGTAAGCGGGTAGCTAAAAGGGCTACAAGGAAAGCGGTACGCAGCCTGTTTAAATAATTCGGTGGTTCTCGGAGATCAGCCTGTCTGGTCTTTTTTTGTTTTTGCCGACAACAGGCAGTCGGAAGTTTTTTATTTAAGCAAAAATTTGGTATAATAACGGTGGAAATAAATAAGGTGGACATGCATAGGGAGGAAGAGAGAGATGGAATTTCGTGTCGAAAGAGATACACTAGGGGAAATCAACGTACCTGCAGATAAGTACTGGGGCGCACAGACCCAGCGGAGTAAACAGAATTTCCCGATTGGCAATGAACAAATGCCGACGGAAATTGTTAAAGCGTTTGCAATCCTGAAAAAGAGTGCAGCCAAGGCGAACAATGAACTGGGCTTGTTGGAAGAGGAAAAATACGAGGCCATCCGTCATGCTGCCGATGAGATCATCGAAGGAAGCTTGAATGAACACTTTCCGTTGGTGGTTTGGCAGACAGGAAGCGGAACCCAGTCCAATATGAATGTCAACGAGGTCATAGCCCATGTAGGGAATAAGTGGCTGGAAGAGAAAGGTTCCGACCTTAAGCTCCATCCGAATGATGACGTTAACAAATCACAAAGCTCCAATGATACATACCCGACAGCCATGCATATCGCTTCCGTGTTGAAACTGGAAGACACGGTCCTTCCGGCTGTGCAAGCCTTCAAACGGACATTGAAGGAAAAGTCGGAAGCATTCATGGATATCGTCAAAATCGGCCGTACCCACCTGCAGGATGCCACTCCTCTGACACTGGGACAGGAAATCAGCGGATGGCACCGCATGCTCGAGAAATCGGAGAGCATGATTACACAGAGCAACGAATTCTTAAAGGAACTGGCGATTGGCGGCACTGCAGTAGGAACCGGGCTGAATGCGCATCCGGATTTTTCTGAAAAGGTATGTGCAGCCATCAACGATTTTACCGGCAAAAAATTCATCTCCGCACCGAATAAGTTCCATGCGTTGACAAGCCATGACGAAACCGTTTATGCGCACGGTGCATTGAAAGGCTTGGCTGCAGATATGATGAAAATCGCCAATGATGTACGTTGGCTGGCAAGCGGTCCAAGAAGCGGAATCGGCGAAATCACCATTCCAGCCAACGAGCCCGGCAGCTCCATCATGCCAGGGAAAGTGAATCCGACGCAAAGTGAAGCAGTAACCATGGTAGCTGCCCAGGTGATGGGAAATGACGCCACCATCGGTTTTGCGGCCAGTCAGGGGAATTTTGAATTGAATGTATTCAAGCCTGTCATTGCCTACAACTTCCTGCAGTCCTGTCAGATTCTCTCTGACAGCATCGTTTCTTTCGATGAGCGTTGTGCCCAAGGCATTGAGCCTGACGAAGAGAAAATAGAGAAGTTCCTGAAGGATTCATTGATGCTTGTCACGGCATTGAATCCGCATATAGGTTATGAAAATGCCGCAAAAATCGCAAAAAAAGCCTTCAATGATAATTCCACATTGAAGGAAGCAGCAGTAGAACTGGAACTCCTATCTGAAGAAGAGTTCGAGAAATACGTGAAACCGGAAGAGATGACGTACCCGAAGTAAAGGCTATCACTTGAAATAGTTGAAACGTATAGAAGCATAAAAAATGGCTTGGGCCCGATCCCAAGCCATTTTTTATTATGTATGTGATGGCAGCTGTACAGAAGAAAAAAACTTATATTAGGCCAAGAAGATGATAAGCAGTCCGGTTTGAAGGAAATTCAGATTGCTGGTCCCGAGTACTTCACACCTCCGCTCCTAAATATTGGATTCTACCGCTATAATTTACCAACGATATTTTATGATAAAGATCGCCATTTTGCTCACAATACTTAGTACAGGAGGTGATAAAGATGGCTAGCAACAACAACAACTCAAACCAGCTGCTCGTACCAGGAGTACAACAAGCACTGGACCAAATGAAATTCGAAATTGCCCAGGAATTTGGTGTTAACTTAGGCGCTGACTCCACTTCCCGTTCTAACGGATCTGTTGGCGGAGAAATCACCAAGCGACTGGTTCAAACTGCACAGCAGCAAATGAATGGACAACAATTTTAATAATGATGGTATAGAGGGGGAGCTGTAATGGCTGCCCCTCTCCAAGCTACATAGGAAGTTGCAACATTACCGGATACGCAGTTCTGTCTCTTGGTCGAAGAAATGGGTATTGTTCATATCGAAAGCCAGCTCCACTTGTTCCCCACCGTGAATATCGGAGCGGGAATCCACACGGGCAATGAAATCCTGTTCCTGTATTTTGGAATAAAGGTAGGATTCAGCACCCATCAACTCGGCAACATCGATCATCGCCTTAATTTTCGTTTCCGGGCTTGCTTGGATGAAGGCGGGTTCGTCGTGGATATCTTCCGGACGAATCCCCAGGATGAGTTCTTTTCCAATATAACCTTGTTGGCTTAAGGTTTTCATGCGACCCTCAGGTACTTTGATTTTATTTTCACCAATCTCAACATATCCATCCGTGAGTTTTCCGTTCAGGAAATTCATGGATGGCGAGCCGATAAATCCGCCGACAAAAACATTCTCCGGTAGATCATAGACGTCTTTGGGAGCACCTACTTGTTGGATGACGCCGTCTTTCATTACGACCAGGCGTGTCGCCATGGTCATCGCTTCTGTCTGATCGTGTGTAACATAGATGGTCGTTGTCTGCAAACGCTTATGGAGTTTCTGGATTTCCGCCCGCATCTGGACACGTAATTTGGCATCCAGGTTGGATAGTGGTTCATCCATCAGAAACACTTTTGCATCCCGGACGATTGCCCTGCCCAGTGCCACACGCTGGCGCTGCCCGCCGGAAAGGGCTTTTGGCTTACGGTCCAGATAAGCTTCCAGTCCGAGAATTTTTGCTGCATTCTGTACCCGGCTATTGATCTCGTCCTTTTTGAACTTGCGGAGTTTCAAGCCGAAAGCCATATTGTCATACACATTCATATGAGGATAGAGTGCATAGTTCTGGAAAACCATCGCAATATCCCGGTCCTTCGGTGCGACGTCATTCATTTTTTTGTCATCTATGTACAATTCGCCATCAGAAATTTCCTCCAGGCCTGCCACCATCCGTAAAGTAGTGGATTTGCCGCAGCCGGAAGGGCCTACAAATACAATGAATTCCTTGTCTTGGATATGAAGATTGAAATCTTCCACTGCCGTTACTTTTTTGTCATATACCTTTTTGATACTTTCCAGTCGCAATTCCGCCATTTGAATTCCTCCTACGTATGTAAGCGTTTTATACTTTCTTTTTAGTTTACGGAAAATTAAGAAGATGATAAATGGCAATCATGCATAAACATGTCCAACATTTTTCGGGCATACTGACGAAAGCGTAAGTTGTTCTGCTCAATTCCTGGCAAGTAAAGCGAGATAGACGGATACAGCCTGATGGAACTGCCTGATGTCGATTCCTGTTCTGCTGATGAATTTATCCAGTCTGTACTGCAGGCTGTTCCGATGCATGAACAATTGTTTTGCTGCAACGGAAACATTCATATTCGATTCAATAAAGATGCGGACGGTCGACAGCATTTCTTCATCGTCTGCGAATTCTCTCAGCATCAGTGCCGGCATCTTACAGAGAAACTCTCTATCAGCTCCGTCGATCAAGAGATAAGGAATGCTGTCGGTGAATGTGAGTACTGATCCATCAGAATAAGGGAGAACGGAGGGAGCATGATTCATCAAAAAACCATAGTATGCGCCGGCATCCTTCGTTTCTTTCACATAAGGACCGATGAAAAAATTGATCTTCACATAGAGATCGCTCATCAGTACATCAATGATCTGCTCATAGGAGACGGAATCCTCGGCAGGTACCAGTCCTTCTTCGATCAATATGCCCTCTTGTTCATTTTTCCATAATATCGGTACCGGCCTGGCAAGGGATTGATGAATGGCTTCCCGGAAAAGGCGGGGCTCAACCCGGTCCTTTTGGATGGAAAAATAAACAAAACGATAGGGACTGACGGTATGCTCCGTGCTGAGGCCGTCAATATGCCTCTTCCACTGCCTTTCTGTCTCTGTCATCAGAGGAAAGCGGATATCAAATGGTCTCAGGAAAGCGGCAAGCAGATCAGTGTCTTTATCGGTGAGTTCTTCGCGGCAAATGCCAATGACGTCACCTTCCTGAGTTTGGTACCATTGGTAATCCGCTTCCGGAAGTTCCGCCATCTCCTCGTAATGAGTGAGCGAGGGGAAAATTTTCTTCAATTGATCCAGCATAGGTGCACCTCTTTCCGCATGATATCTCTATTATAGCAAGGTTCCTTGTCTGGAAAAACGACTCATGATTGCCGAATTGGTATACATGGGCCTGTGTGTTTGTTATAGTTGGTGCTGAGAAACTTTAAGGAGGTAATTTTGTGCCTAATATTTACGATAGCGCATATGATCTGGAGAAAGCAATTCGTGAGAGTGACGAATTCACCAGTTTAAAAGAGGCATTCGACAAAGTGATGAACGATGATGCCGCTAAACAAATGTTCGAAAACTTCCGTGACACACAGATTCAACTGCAGGAAAAACAAATGCAGGGACAGGAAATTACGGAGGAAGAAGTCGAAAAAGCACGCCAGGTTGTTGAGCTGGTTCAGCAGCACCCGGATATTTCCAAGCTGATGGAACAGGAACAGCGTTTGAATATGGTAATCAATGATGTGAGCCGGATCATCACGAAACCACTTGAAGAACTGTACGGCAATCCGGAAGAATCAAACGAATAAGTAATGGAAAAAACTCGTGGACACTTGCTGCGGGTTTTTTTGTTGCTTGAAAATGACGGTTGCACTTCGTATAAGCAGGAAAACAGTCGGTCTCGTCGAATACATATACATAGTCAAAGGAGGGGGCTAGACTGTGAGTACCATAATATATGAAAGCAAGGAAAAGGTATCCTATATTCGATTGAACCGACCCGAGCGCTACAATTCATTGAATCAGGAGATGCTTGATGAGCTTCTCCATGCATTGGAAGAAGTTGAAAAAAACGAGGACAAAATTTTGGTGTTGTCGGGGAATGGAAATGCCTTTTGTGCCGGAGGAGATATCGGTATGATGGAGGATTTCGCAGAGAAGAAATTTTTCGATACTGTCATGGAGACCGTCGGGAAAATTGCAATGAAACTCTATTTGATGCCAAAAATCGTGATTTCGGCAGTACAAGGGTCTGCGGCTGGATTGGGACTAAGTCTCGCTCTTGCTGCCGATTACGTGATTGCCAGGGAGAATGCCAAGCTTGGCATGCTGTTCATCGGAATTGGGCTGGCACCAGACGGTGGAGGACATTTCTTCCTGAAGGAGCGGGTTGGTGTCAACCATGCTAAACAGTTCATTTGGGGGTTGAAACAGCTACAAGCACCACAGGCAAAACAGATGGGAATAGTTGATGTGGTGACGGAACTTCAAGCAGGGGAGGAGGCTTCTTCTTTCGCGCAGAAATTATTAGAAACACCTATACAGTCGATGATCCAGACAAAGATGATCTATCACCGAGCGCAGAAAGATACACTGCAGTCTTACTTGGAGGAGGAACACCGAACCCAATGGGAGCTCAGGAATACGGAGGACCACAAAGAGGGTGTGTCGGCATTCCTGGAAAAAAGGAAACCTGTATTCCGTGGGGAGTAACAAAAGCGGCTTCACAGCTATTGCCTGTGAAGCCGTTTTTCATCGGTGAAACAATATCAATTTTGCTTCCGGATTGACACAGCGGTGGGTATACTCGCTGTAGCCTTCTTCCTCCAGCCGTGCCTGGCCGGTCTTTTTTGCTTCCTCATCGTTTGGAGCTGTGAACGTTTCGTCGAGAAGGTTTTTCCCGGACTGGTCGAACACAGTCAATGCATAGGTACGCATATCTGCTGCCTCCTTGAAGTAGTGGTCTTATCTCCATATATTCTATTTCCTGATCGAAAATCCTTCTTTTTGGCGAATGAATCTTAACTATGACTCCCATCGCTGCGACAAAAATTTCCGTGGGCCCGGCTTCAGTCTCCTCGGAAGAAAAGCACTTCTTCCGGGGCCTTCAGACTCGTGCTGTTCCCACAGGAGTCTACGTATTTTGTCTTCGCTTGGTGTAGTTTTCTGGTTTTCGAATGATTGTGATCCACAGTTTCTCTCTTACCAAAGTCATACCACTATCATTGAGTTCTTCTATTCCCTTACAGCAACAGACATCACTACAATCAAACCACCTCAACCAGCGGAGGAAACCACGAGACTCCTGCCGGAACCGTGACCAGAGTGAGATCCCGGAGAACGCCAGTTCGAGGAAGCTCACGGGTCGCCCGCGGAAATGACCTGACCCCCATAAGTTAGAGTAAAAATAATTTATGGGGGTTAGGTTTATGGAAAAAT
>NZ_JBHRSA010000013.1:0-88449 GCF_042643145.1 Virgibacillus xinjiangensis | reverse complement strand
TGCGAGAGTAGGACGCTGCCAGGCAACCGGAACCCCGGGAAGTGATCATTCACTTCCCGGGGTTTTTTATGTGCATGCAAGTGAATGATGCTATAGGTGTCTTACATTAGGCCAAACAAATCCCCATTGCCTCTTTCATTTAGCAAACCAAGAAACCATTCCTTCCTATTTAATTTAATTACAAAAGGGATTCAATAATTTTAAAAGCTTCTCATCCTAAAAAATTCTAGTATAAATGGTGAGTATAAGATGTATCCATTTAAAAAATGACAACGTTTTAATTTCTGACGATAGCTTTGAATCAGAATGCAGCAAAATGAAATTATTCGTAGAATGGGGAGTGCCACGTGGAAAAATTACGAGAAGAATCATTACAAATGCATAAGGACAACAAGGGGAAATTGGAAACAAGCGCAAAGGTGGCCGTCCGTAATCCATATGAGTTGAGTTTGGCATATTCGCCCGGAGTAGCTGAGCCATGCAAGGAAATCGCTGAAAATAAGGAGAGAGTATTCGACTATACCATGAAAGGGAATATGGTTGCGGTGGTTTCCGATGGATCGGCTGTATTGGGGCTTGGTGATATCGGCCCAGAAGCAGCGCTTCCTGTAATGGAAGGCAAGGCCGTTCTATTTAAAAGCTTCGCAGGTGTCGATGCATTTCCGATTTGTCTACATACCAATGAGGTGGATGAGATTGTCAATACGGTCAAACTGCTCGAGCCGACATTTGGTGGAATCAACTTGGAGGACATTTCGGCTCCAAGATGCTTCGAGATTGAAGAACGTTTGAAAAAGGAAACAAATATCCCTGTATTCCATGACGACCAGCATGGAACAGCCATTGTGACGCTTGCCGGCCTGGTCAATGCGTTGAAACTTGTGGATAAGAAAATGGAAGAGATCAAAGTGGTGGTCAATGGCGCGGGTGCTGCAGGTATAGCCATTGTGAAGTTGCTGAACCAATTCGGTGTTTCTGATATTATCCTTTGTGATTCGAAAGGCGCTATTTATGAAGGGCGGCCGTATGGCATGAACTCCCTTAAAGACAGCCTGTCCAAGATAACCAATCGCAATAATGTGGAAGGTACATTGGAGGAGGCAGTTGAGGGGACGGATGTCTTCATCGGCGTTTCTGTTGCCGGAGCACTGACCAAGGAAATGGTCGAAACCATGAATAAGGATGCGATCATTTTTGCGATGGCCAATCCGGTACCTGAGATCATGCCGGAAGATGCCAAATCCGCTGGTGCAAAAGTAATCGGCACCGGGCGCTCGGATTTTCCGAACCAGGTGAATAATGTACTTGCTTTTCCTGGGATATTCAGAGGAGCTTTGGATGTGCAGGCGACACATATCAATGAAGAAATGAAAAAAGCAGCAGTATTGGCCATTTCTTCCCTCATCTCTGAAAAGGAATTGTCTGATGCCTATGTCATACCAGGACCTTTCGATGAACGGGTAGCAACAGTAGTGGCCGAAGCTGTGATAGAGGCTGCCAAGGAGACAGGCGTGGCCAGAAAGGCGGACGTTGCAAGCTACATCGGGGTTTGACCAATATTCTTACTGGCAGCGACCACAGGATGGATAGATGTTGAATATGGAGGCAAAAGTCGACTGCGGGTGGTGCAGTCGGCTTTTTTAATGACAGGAAAAGCCTGAGGCGGGTCAAATTCAGTGCCCCTCTGTTCATCTGTCTGATACATGCTATAATTCTTTATGGATATGAGGTGGTCATTTGAAGAGAAACTATAGATTAAGCACGATTATCACAGTATTCGGCTGTATCGTTGTCCTGGTCTCCTTGCTGGTCACAGACATGCTGATTACTGCTACGACGAGTGAACGGATCAGAGCCAACCAGGAAGATAAGGCGCAGATCGTATCCAGGACGGTTGCCGAGTCTCAAGTCGTGAAAGAAAGCCTGGTCAATGAAGAAAAGGCAGGGGCTGTTCAGACGTATGCAGAAGAAGTTCAATCCATTACGGACATGATGTTTGTCGTGGTGATGGATATGAATGGCATTCGGTATACACACCCTAATCCTGAGCAGATAGGGAAGTCCTTTGCCGGCGGTGATGAGCAACGCGTATTACAAGGGAAAGAATACGTATCCACATCGGAAGGTACACTCGGGGATTCGGTCAGAGCTTTCACCCCCATCCATGATGACGATGGAAACCAATTAGGTGCTGTTGCAGTCGGCATTTCGCTAGAGAATGTGGAGCACGTCCTTTCGGAGAGCCATCGAAACATTGTGGAAGGCAGCATACTTGGCATTATCGTCGGGGTCATCGGGGCGGTTTTTTTGGCGAAATACATCAAAAAGATGTTATTCGGCCTGGAACCCTATCAAATTTCCAAACTTCTTGAAGAACGGAGTACGATGCTGCAGTCGGTGCATGAGGGAATTGTGGCGGTCGATGAGAACCAGAACATCACATTGGTAAATAAATCAGCACTTCGTCTGTTCAAAAAGGCTGGCTTGCCGGATCAACCGATCGGAATGAACATAACAGATTTCATGCCCAACACGAAACTGGACCGGGTGTTGGAAAAAGGGGAATCTGAACGGGATGAGGAACAGACATTGAACGGTATCGAGATTCTCGCCAATCGTGAACCACTGATGGTGAACCAGCAAATTGTCGGGGCCATTGCCACGTTCCGGGATAAATCGGAAGTCAATAAGCTCGCAAAACAGCTGACAGGTGTGAGGACCTATGTGGAGGCCCTCCGCGCGCAATCCCATGAATTCATGAATCGTCTTCATGTCATTCTTGGAATGGTGCAAATGGAAGCGTATGATGAATTAGTGGAGTTCATCCGAAAAATCATTGACCTGAAAAACCAGGATGTGGAGTCGGTCACGAAAAGTGTCAGAGATCCGGTGCTGGCAGGTTTCCTCATGGGAAAAATTAGTTATGCAAGAGAGAAGAAGGTCATGTTCACCATATCAAGTGATACAAAGATCGATAAAGAATTCAATGTGGAAGTAAGTCAGGAGCTCATTACAATCATCGGGAACCTAGTGGATAATGCGGTCGAAGAGCTCTCTGCCAGCAAGGAAAAGAAACTGTCCCTGCGAATGAAAGAGGAAAAGAGTACATTGCGAATAACAATTTCCGATTCAGGACCTGGGATTACCGAGGACAATTTCAAGAGGATTTTTGACAAAGGGTTTTCCACAAAGGGATCCAACAGGGGATATGGTCTATATTTGGTGAAGCAAAGCATAGAGAAATTAAACGGAAACTACCATGTCTATACGGACGGAAAAGGTACGGTGTTCGAAGTGATGCTTGATTATGATTGGATGAGAGATGGGATGCAAAATGATGATTAAGGTGCTCATTGTAGAAGATGACCCGATGGTGGCAGAATTCAATAAGCGGTTTTTGAGCAAGGTGGAAGGATTCCAACTGATGGGAATCGCGAGCTCCGTAGAGGAGGCGATGGACTTTCTGGAGGAAAAGGATGTCCAGCTCATCTTGCTGGATATTTATATGTCAGGTGAAAATGGGCTGGAAATGTTATCAGTGATACGGGAAAAGGGGCTGCCAATCGATGTCATCCTGATTACAGCTGCCACCCACACGGAATCGATCCAGACAGCTTTGCACTATGGGGCGATTGATTATTTGATCAAGCCCTTCGAATTTCCCCGTTTCAAACAGGCACTCCTTCGCTACAAGGAGAAATTCGAGCTGTTGCAGGAGCGGGAGAGTCTGGATCAACAGGAACTTGATAAGAAGTTATTGAACACGGAGCAAGAAAAAACTGCTGGACAGAAGCCACTGCCGAAAGGATTGACGAAAAATACACTGGCCGTGATCATCGACCGAATCAAGGAAGTGAAGGACTTTTCCACCGATGATATCGCGGAATCAACAGGGATTTCCAGGGTTTCTGTACGTAAGTACCTCATGTTCCTCGTGGAAATCAATGTATTGGAAGAGACGCTTACCTATGGCATTGGCCGGCCTGTATACCATTATTCCTATACAGGCAACCGTGAAAGAATCAACGAATATCTCCTATGAGGCCCCATGTGTTTACAGCCATGGAGATGCCCGGACCCAATCGATTGGGTCCGGTTTTTTTAGTTACAAAAAGAATTCATTAATTTAATAACCTTTAACGGGGAGAAATGGTGCAATAAGATATAAATACATCATGTTAGCGTTTACAGAGCGAGGAGGCCTTTTGATGCATAAACCGAACCTGCGGGATGAAGCGATTGAACTTCATCGTAAACATTCAGGAAAGATAGAAGTGGCTAGTAAAGTGGATATCGATGATGGAAAGGATTTGAGCCTTGTCTATACCCCCGGTGTCGGGGATGTGTGCAAAGCGATTGTAGAAGAACCAGAAAGGGCGGACACATTGACCTCCCGAGGGAATATGGTTGCAGTCGTGACAGATGGGACGGCTGTCCTCGGACTGGGGGAGATCGGTCCAAAGGCAGCGATTCCAGTAATGGAAGGGAAAAGTCTTCTGTTCAAGAAGTTCGCCGACATCGATGCGGTCCCACTCAGCTTGGATACGAAAGATACAGATGAAATTGTAAGCATTATCAAAGCATTGCAGCCGAGCTTCAGTGGGGTGAATTTAGAAGACATCTCAGCACCCAGATGTTTTGAAATCGAGGAGCGCTTGATCAATGAGCTGGACATCCCGGTTTTCCATGATGATCAGCATGGTACGGCCATTGTCGTATTGGCCGCATTATATAACGCATTAAAAGTAGTCAACAAAAAACATAAGAACGTCAAAATCGTCATCAATGGCGCTGGTGCAGCAGGCATTTCGATTGCCAAGCTTCTCCTGCATGCCGGTTACCAGGATATCACCTTGGTCAGTTTGGAAGGCGTGGTACGCAAAGGAGAGAGTTGGCTGAACATCGCACAAGCAAAAATTGCTGAAGAAACGAATACGCGGGGGACAGCAGGGACGTTGGACGATGCCATTCAAGATGCAGATGTATTCATCGGTGTATCTGCTCCCAGGGTGATGAAGAAGGAGCATATCCACGCAATGAAGGAAGATGCGATCGTGCTTGCGATGGCCAATCCGATTCCGGAAATATATCCCGAAGAAGCATGGGAGGCTGGAGCTGCGGTAGTTGGTACCGGCAGATCGGATTATCCGAACCAAGTGAATAATCTGCTGGCATTTCCGGGGATCTTCCGGGGAGCACTGGACGCGAAAGCGAAGGATATCACCATGAAGATGAAAGTGGCGGCAGCGATGGCGATAGCGAGCGTCATCAGTGATGAGGAACTGAGCCCTGCCTACGTGATTCCGAATGCGCTTGATGCACGAGTGGCCAGGTTGGTTGCGAAGGCAGTGAGGATCGCAGCAATCCAGGAGAAAAAGGGAAGGAACTCGGTTTCCTGATAACCGGGTCCTGAACGAGGATGAGGAGGAAGTGTAATGACAGAATTAGCAAGGAAACTTTCAGAGAGAGTGTTCAATAAAGAAGATACGGGCAAGGTACAAACACTCCCTACAAAGAACCGCGTGACCATTTTCAATGTGCCTGTTGCTTGGTTCGCCTTATTTGCGGTCGTAACTTTGGCAGGTATGTATACAGGAAACCTTCCGGGGGGAATGATTGGCAGCTTGCTGGTGATGATTGTACTTGGCGAGTTGTTCGGTTATGTGGGCGACCGCTTGCCGATTGTGAAAACCTATCTCGGCGGAGGCGCAATCATAGCGATCTTTGGCTCCGCTTACATGGTGTATAGTGGATTACTTCCAGAAACCATCACCACTTCTATTACAGATTTCATGAAGGCTGGAGGCTTTTTGAACTTTTATATTGCCGCGTTGATCACTGGCAGTATTCTGGGAATGAATTCGAAAATATTGGTGAAAGTCGGTCTGCGTTATTTTCTGCCAATAGGAGGAGCTGTCCTCGGTGCCATGGCACTCACTGGACTCATCGGCTCCATCGTAGGCTTCACCCTCCAGGAGGCTGTACTGGTTATCGCCATGCCGATCCTTGGTGGGGGAATGGGGGCGGGAGCCGTTCCGATGAGTCAAGTCTATTCCGAGCTGCTTGGAAATGACCCAAGCTATTATATCTCGATTCTGGTACCAGCTCTAGCTTTAGGAAATGTATTCGCCATCGTGTTGGCAAGTTTGTTGGACAGGCTGGGAAGAAAATATCCATTCCTGACAGGTAATGGCCAGCTGGTCAAAGGATTCAAATATGAAAAGCCAACATTCCATTATGATATTCAGAAAATGGGTGCCGGCTTGCTGGCAGCATTGACCTTCTTTACGGCTGGTGCATTGTTGAGCAGTTTTATTCCCATCCATGCTTATGCCATCATGATCATTCTTGTTGCTGCAACAAAGATCATGAATGTCATCCCGGCACCGGTGGTGGAAGGGGCCAGTCAATGGTATCAATTTGTCGCAAAGAATTGGACCTTTGCCCTACTATTTGGTATTGGTGTTGCTTATACCGACTTAGGAACCGTCTTGGAGGCATTGACCCTGCAATATGTACTGACAGTGTCCGGTGTAGTGGTAGGAGCCATCATTGGAGCGGGGCTGTTGGGCAGACTTGTTGGATTCTATCCGATTGAAGCAGCAATCACTGCTGGCCTCTGCATGGCGAATATGGGAGGTACCGGTGATGTGGCCGTACTTTCCGCAGCTAAACGGATGGAACTCATGCCATTCGCCCAGATTTCCTCCCGTTTAGGGGGAGCATTGATTCTGTTGCTGGCAGGCTTACTGATTCCATTATTTGTCTGACTGGATGAACGATACGGTATCTGGCACTCTATGCGCCGGGTACCGTTTTTATTTGCAGACGAAGAGTAGTGTTTAGCGGGATTTTTATCTTCACGTGTCATTTGAAAAGCATTCTCAGACAATTTTTACATAAACAAAGGCAGTTCCAGGTAATGAAATCGTTTGCAGTCCATGCGATAATGGTACTAGATTTTCCGAAGGGAGGGAGAGGACATGGACGAGCCATTGTTGGTGAATTACCGGATACAAGGCGTATGGGAGAACATCGATTTCCATTCACATAGGGAATATGAGGTCTTCCTGTTCCATTCGGGTACTTGCAGGTATCTCATCCACAACCAGATCTATGATTTGGAACCGGGGGATGTCCTGTTGATGGACGGTTTGGCATTGCATAAGCCGAATGTTCCACCGAACAGCCCGTATGTACGCAGCCATGTCCATTTCTCTCCCCAGTGGTTGAAAGGGATGTTGCAGGCAGTAGGTGCTGAGTACCTATTGGACCTATTCGAAAAGCATCATCATTATTTCATCCGCACCAAGGAAAATGAGGAATTCAAGCATTTAGTGGAAGTCACTGGACAGTTGGCCGAGTTGAAGCGGAAGGCGGATCCGGCGGACAGGACGGCTGAGGTGGAAATGAAGGCATTGCTGCTTCAAGTGCTGGCAAGCGTGCATCGTCTAGGGCGAGTGGAGTCGAACAATCTTCCGACCCATAAGGCCGAGAAAGCGGAGCATGCGGAAAACATCGCGAAATATATCCAGGAGAATTTCATGGAGAAGTTGACCATCGACTCGATTGCGGAAGCACTCAGCATCAGCAAGTCCTATGTGTCCCATGTGTTCAAAGAAATGACGGGGTTCACCGTTATGGAATATGTCATGAGCTCCCGTCTGACCCAGGCAAAATATTTATTGGAAGCAGAACCGGATAAGCCATTGAAAGACATCGCTTGTGAAAGCGGATTCGAAAGTGTTTCGCATTTCAGCAGATATTTTAAGTCGAAAGTAGGCGTGACTGCGAAAGAATATCGCCGTCAGCGCTTAAAAATATATGGTGAGGAGAATGAACTATGAGCAAAGTAAGGTTAGGTATTGTCGGATTCGGTGCCCAGGGTGGTGCCTATGCAGGATTCATCGCTGAAGGAAGAGTAGGGAACATGGAAATCGGTGCGATCTGTGACATCGACCCAGAAAAAAAGAAAGCGGTCGCAGAGAAATATCCAGACGTTCCATTCTATGAGGATTATATTGAAATGATGGAAAGCGGCAATGTGGATGCCATCGTCACTACGGTACCACACTACCTGCACCCTGAAATGGGAATTGAAGCGCTGAAGAGGGACATCCATGTACTGGGCGAAAAGCCTGCTGGTGTGTATACCAAACAGGTGAAAGAGCTGAATGAGTTTGCTGCTAAGAAGCCTGAACTCACCTTTGCCATCATGTTCAACCAACGGACCAATGAACTGTATCAAAAGGTGAAAGAGATCATCGACAACGGAGAAATCGGCAGCATCCGTCGTACCAACTGGATCATCACCACTTGGTGGAGACCACAGGGCTACTATGACCAAAGTGCATGGAGAGCGACTTGGGATGGAGAAGGCGGCGGTGTCCTCGTCAACCAGGCACCACATCAGCTGGATCTTCTGCAATGGATCGCCGGCATGCCGAAGAAAGTGTATTCCAATGTGAAGTATGGCTATCAGAGAGATATTGCCGTAGAGGATGAAGTGACTACATTGCTGGATTACGGCAACGGGGCAACTGGTGTATTCGTTACCTGTACGCATGATGTGATGGGAACGGACCGTTTTGAAATCCTTGGCGACAAAGGGAAAATCGTGGTCGACGACAGTAAAAAAGTTACTGTAAAACGCCTGAAGCAGCCAGAAAATGAAATGAGCAATTCGATGAGCATGCAGGATGTCATGAAGATCTTCATGGGCGGAACAACTGATGACATTTACGAAACAGAAGTCCTCGAATTTGAAAGTGTTTGGGGCGGACAGCATGTAGCTGTATTGGAAAACTTCGCAGCGAATGTTCTCGATGGTGAGCCTCTGATCGCTCCGGGCAGTGACGGCATCCATGGTGTCGCATTGGCCAATGCCATTCACTTGTCCAGCTGGTTAGGAAAAGAAGTGGAACTTCCAGTGGATGAAGAAGTATACCTGGAGGAACTGAACAAACGCATCGAGGAAGAAAAAGCAACAACCAAATAAATGAATTTGTTGTGTGGGGAAAGAGAGGGTCCATTCCTCTGCTTTCCCATCTACAGCAGAAGAAGGGCAACTGGGGCATCTGCCCAGTTTTCTCTGACCAACTTCTTTGAGGAGGGGCAGCTCATGCTTAAAGCAGCAGTTATTGGACTGGGAGACATCTCCAAAATCCATGTGCCGATCATACAAGAAAGTCCCCATGCAGAACTGGCAGCAGTATGTGATATCGATGAGTCACTCCGGGATTCGGTCCCGGGGGTGCCTTTTTATACAGATTATGAGGAAATGCTGGAGAAGGAATCACTGGATTGTGTCCATATCTGCCTGCCGCACCATCTCCATTATCCAGCCGCAAAAGCGGTGGTGGAGAAGGGTGTCCATGTTTTTCTGGAAAAACCGTTGGCCAGGAATGCAGAGGAAGGCATGTTCCTTGTGGACTTGGAGAAAAAATACGAAGATGTGAAGATCTGCCTTAGCCTGCAGAACCGGTTGAATGCGACTTTTGTAAAACTGAGGGAGCTTATAGCAAGCGGTGGGTATGGAGAAGTGACAGGGATCAAAGCATTGGTGACATGGTTCCGGCCGAAGGAATATTACGATGTGAAGCCGTGGAGAGGGAAGATGAGGCAGGCTGGCGGGGGCGTGATGATCAATCAATCCATCCATAGCCTGGATCTCATGCAGCTGATCGGCGGTGAAATCGAGACGATCCGCGGATCCATTGATAATCTGCTTGATTATGGGCATGAAGTGGAAGATACAGCGACCGCCCATATTCAATTCAAGAATGATGCCAAGGGATTATTCTTTGCCACCGTGACGAACGCAACCAACTCTTCGGTGGAGTTCCAAGTCATCCTGGAGCGGGGCAAGCTGACGATCAAGGACAGCATCCTCACGATCACCAATGATGAAGGCAAGAAAGAGAAAATCATAGAAGATGACAAGCTTCCCGGCAAGAAATTCTATTATGGGGCAAGTCATGGGAAGCTGATCAACCATTTCTATACGTGTATTGAACAGGATTCTGATGATTATATCCATGCAAGAGATGCCCAGACATCGATGGAGATGATCAGTGCCATCCGAAGGTCTTCGGAAATCAAGCAAACGATCGATATGGAGGTTTACAAATGACAACAGGCAAAATTGGCGTGCAAATGATGATGTTGAAACAGAAAGTGGAAGAACTTGGTGCCTATGAAACGATGAAAAAGCTGGCTGACCTCGGTTTCGGAGCCGTGGAAGTTTCTCAGATTCCGATGACGGAAGAGAATGTGGCAGCATTGAAACAGGCGAGCGAAGATTTCGATATCAAGATCGCAGCACTATCTGCCGGGTTGGAGCCGATGCTTCCAGGTGCACCGGGAGAAACCTTGTCCAACGACTTTGACAAGATTGTGCAGGACTGCAAGACATTAAACTGTAATTTCATCCGGATCGGCATGCTGCCATTGAATATCATGGGCGATAAAGACCAGATCATGGCATTCATCGAAAGAGCGGAAGAAATGGCAGGACGATTGGAAGAGCACGGGATTGAATTGTATTACCATACCCATCACATCGAATTCCAAAAATATGATGGCGAATTCCTGTTGGACCTGATGAAGAACAATACATCCAAGCTCGGCTTCGAATTGGATGTGCATTGGATCCAGCGTGCAGGAGTGAATCCAGTAGAGTTCATCAAGCAATACAAAGACCGCATTTCCTTGCTTCATTTGAAAGACTACCGGATTGGCGATTTGGATATCGAAGAAGGTGATCTTGACGATATGGGCGTATTCTTCCAGAAATTCACCAATCTGATCGAGTTTGCTGAAGTCGGGGAAGGGAATTTGGACATGCCTGCCATCATTCAGGCTGGCCTGGAAAGTGGAGCACAATATTTCCTGATCGAGCAGGATGACACCTATGGCAGAGATCCATTCGATTGTTTGGAGACATCCGCCAACAACTTGAGAAGTCTGGGATATTCGGACTGGTTTTAATAGACAAAGAGACAGCTGAATCCTACTAGTATTCTTGAATGTAATGAAGGAGCGATACAATCATGAGCAGTAAAGACGGAATGAATTATGCACCGAAGGGAAAACCGAATCCCGTCGTAAACGAAGGAGAGTTTCAAGTCGCAGCAGTCGCCCTCGACCATGGCCATATCAATGGGATGTGCAATGGCCTTGTAGAAGCGGGAGCCACCTTGAAATGGGTCTATGATCCGGATGCTGAAAAAGTGAAGGATTTTGTGGAAAACTTCCCTGAGGTGAAGGTGGCGGACAGCCTGGAGCAGGTGCTGGAAGATGAGGATATCAAATTGGTCGCAGCAGCAGCCATCCCTTCTGAGCGCAGTGCTTTAGGAAACAAAGTGATGGAAGCCGGCAAGGATTACTTCACCGATAAAACACCGTTCACGACCATGGAACAGTTGGAAGAAACCAAGCGGGTGGTAGAACGGACTGGGCAAAAATACATGGTCTATTTCAGTGAGCGCCTCCATGTCGAAGGAGCCGTGTTTGCCGGAGACCTGATCAAGGACGGGGCGATCGGCGATGTGATCCAGGTGACTGGCTTCGGCCCACACCGCTTGAATGCACCAAGCCGTCCGGACTGGTTCTTCAACAAGGAACAGTATGGCGGAATCCTCTGTGATATCGGCAGCCATCAAATCGAACAGTTCCTCTATTATACCGGGAACCAAGATGCGAAGATCCTGCATAGCAAGGTAGCGAATTACAACAACCCGGACCATCCAGAACTGGAGGATTATGGGGACGCAACATTGGTCGGCGACAATGGAGCCACCTTCTACTTCAAGGTGGACTGGTTCACTCCAGACGGGTTGAGTACCTGGGGAGATGGACGTACCTTCATCACCGGGACAGAAGGAACCATCGAGATCCGTAAGTATGTCGATGTCGCCCGCGAAGAATCAGGAGACCATTTATATCTGGTCAACAAAGACGGCGAGAAGCATTATGACCTGTCTGGGGAAGTAGGGTTCCCGTTCTTCGGAGAGTTGATCAAGGACTGCATCCACCGCACCGAAAATGCAATGACACAGGAACATGCCTTCAAAGCGGCAGAATTGTGCCTGGTTGCGCAGAATGAAGCAGTGGTTGTAGCGGAATAATAGTAAAATGAGAGAGGAAGTCCTCGCCTGGCGGGGGCTTCTTTTTTTGTGACAGAAAAAAGGAGCGGTTTCGAAACCGCTCCTAACGTCGCCTACTCAGCGAATAGATATTCACCTGTTTCCAAGTCGTATTGGACTTTTTCAATTTCACCAGTGAATGGGAAGCTTCCTTCCTCCGCATACGCTGGGCTTACAGGATATAGCAGATCTTTTCCGATATCCAACCCTTCGAAAGACGTTTTAAGCGGAAGGGTCTGTATTTCTGTTTCTCCGACAGCATCCCCATTGACGGATAGCCTGCCTGTTCCTTGGTTCTCCCCTGTGTTTTCAAATGTGAGGGTGATGGTATTTTCCCCCTCATTCAACGTACCTTCTGTGGTGATGGTATATCTTTCGGTACCATTATGATATTCATAATGGAGGGTGTTTTCTTTTACGTAGAAGGTGTAGCCGCTCTTATCATTGCCTAGTGCCAACAGGACACCTTCGTCTCCTTCCTGGTATTCGATCGGAATGGTGATTTCATGGTTGCGGTCCAATGTCAGTGGTGCAGCGGATTCACTTAAATGGGACATCCCCGGGTAATACGTGAAGGAAGATTTTGCCCTGATATTGTCTTCTGGCAGATGCGCCAGACCTTCCAAGAAGTTTTCCGACATTGGCAGGACGTTGTTCTTTTCGGCTTCTTCATGCCAGAGATCGATGAGTTCCTCCAGCACTTCGGGATGTTCCTCTGCGACATCAGTCAGTTCGGAATAGTCTTCAGTTGTATTGTACAGTTCCCATTCATCTTCCGCAAAATCTGTACCGGGCTCATGAATGGAGATCGCTTTCCAGCCGTCATGATAAATGGTGCGTTTTCCACTATGCTCGAAGTACTGTGTATCCTTGCCTGTTTCTGCCTCTGGATGGTCAAAGGTATCTGCAAAACTGACGCCTGTCACTTCCATTTGTTCGGTGCCATCCAATTGGTCTGGGGCTTCCACTCCAAGGACATCATAAACAGTAGCGGTAATATCACTGACATGGGTGAACTGTGTTCTGGTCTCCCCGCGTGCTTCCGTGCCATTCGGCCAGTGAACAATCATCGGAGTGCGTATCCCGCCTGCATGTGTCGTGCCTTTGAATTTCGCAAATGGTGTGTTGCTTACTTGTGCCCATCCGGAGGGGTAGTCGCTGTTCGTCTGCCCACTGCCAATCTGTTCATACTTTCCATTTATGGATTCGAATTCTTCAGGAATCTTATTATAGGCCATGGATTGATTCGTGGCCCCGTGTTCTCCACCGGAGAAGCTGGCGCCATTATCGGAAATCAATACAATGAGCGTATTATCCAATTCCCCCATTTCCTCCAAGGAATCCATTAATTTACCTACTTGTTCATCGGTGTGTGTCAAAAATCCAGCATATGTCTCCATGAACCTGGCATAAAGTTTCTTTTGATCTTCACTCAGGCTGTCCCATGCCGGAACATCAGGGGAACGGGGAGCAAGTTCAGCATCTTCAGGGATGATGCCAAGCTCCTTCTGTCTTTCAAACCGCTGTTTGCGGATCACATCCCAGCCTTCATCATATTTGCCTTCATATTGATCGATATATTCCTCGGGCACTTGGTGGGGCATATGCTGGGCACCGAAACCTAGATACATGAAGAATGGGTCATCCGGTCGAATGGATACATGGTCCGTCATATATTGTTCGGCATTGCCCACAATATCTTCGGAATAATGGTAGTCTTTCACATCAGGCAAAGGAACAGGGCTATTATCCCTGAATAATTCCGGTCGGAACTGGTCGGAAGAGTCTTCCAAATTTCCATAGTATCTGTCGAATCCTTTTCCAAGCGGCCACCGGTCATAGGGGCCAGCCGGAGAGAGTTCTGTGGTCGGGGTGATGTGCCATTTTCCGACTCCGAAGTTTGTATAGCCGTTTTCACCAAGCACCTCTGTGACAAAACCGGCTTCATCGGGAATTCGGGCTCTTTTGCTCGGGTATTCTTCCCCGAAGTCGAAGTTCGCGACATTCCCCATGCCGACTGCGTGGCTGTTCCTGCCTGTCAGTAAGGAGGCACGTGTTGGCGAACAAACCGGTGTTGCATGGAAGTTGTTATACTTCAGCCCATTTTCCGCCAGTTCATCGATATTCGGGGTGCTAATTTCAGAGCCATAGCTGCCCAGGTCCGAAAAGCCCGAATCGTCCAAGACGATATACATCACATTCGTCTTTTCATCTGTAAGGGCTTGGTTTTCTGTGTCTGCTTGCGGGGCCTCGCCGGCATCAGCCTCATCCGTCTGAGCTTGGCATCCCCCTAAGAGCATAGCTGCAGACAGAGCTGCCGTACCCAACATGGAAAATTTGTTGACGTACTTCCTCCATGGTTTTTCTTCCTTTTTTTTGTATTCCAAAATGTATATTCCTCCTTTTTGGGATGTTTGATATCGGAATCGGATTAGACATCTGTCACACAACGGAAACCTATATTTCCTGACGCACTGTCCGGGGTGTTCTTTGATCGTGCTGCGACGCGATAGCGGTTGCAATAGGAATGATGGCAGAGATACGAGCCACCGCGCATGACACGGAACTCCCCGGATTTCGGCCCTTTGGGATTCTTTCTCCCGCCACGGTCGCGTACACTTCTCGCAAACCAATCGGAAGACCATTCCCACACATTGCCTACCATGTTATAGAGGCCATAGCCATTTGCTGGAAACGACCCGGCAGGTGCAGTACCTATGTAACCATCTTCTTTCGTGTTCGTCTTTGGAAATTCTCCTTGCCAGACATTGCACCGGTGCTCTTCACCCGGTGTAAGCTCATCCCCCCAAGGGAATTTCTTATGCTCCAATCCGCCTCGGGCTGCATACTCCCACTCAGCCTCTGTCGGCAGCCTTTTTCCCGCCCATTCACAATAAGCCCTGGCATCATTCCACGATACATGGACAACTGGGTGATCCATTTTTTCCTCTATGGAAGAATCCGTCCCCTCCGGATGTTTCCATGAGGCTCCCTGTACGACGAGCCACCAAGGTGTCTGCTGGACAACTTGCTTCACCTTGCGTTTTGTTCTATTGCTGACAAATTGGTAGAAAACAAAGGACCAGCCGAATTGTTCGGACTCCGTCTTATAACCGGTAGCTTCCACGAAATCGCAGAATTCGGCGTTCGTGACAGTGTGGGCATCCATGTAAAATGGGTCTACCGTCACCTTTCTGACCGGTCCTTCGCCATCTGCCGGGTAACCTTCCTTATCTTTCGTCCCCATAAAGAAACTGCCGCCAGGAATATAGATCTGTTTAGCAGCTGATTCTACCGTTGCAGAAGGTATACTGGCTTTCCGGGAGTCCAGTTCTTGTGCAGATGGTTTGTCCATCTGTGCGACATCACTGCGACTCATGCTGCAGCATGGGGAATGGTTGCTATGATCCATGAAAACCCGCTCCTCTTACTGAATTTTTAAAGTATTTAAATTTTGATAGTGACTATGTTATATAAAAGCGCTTTCATTAACAACGGCAAAAGATGTTTAATTTTGACTGGGATACCACATGATTTTGATAGATTCATTACTAATTTACATGCTCTATCGTGCAGAGTTCTTCATAAGAAACGGAAGGAGTTTTTTACCTTCCCATAAGGTGATATAGTTGAATCCAGCCTGCAACTAATATAATATTTTCACTGGAAAGGAAGTGTTCCGATGAGTGAAAATATATCAGAGATAGATTACAGACAAGTGGCGGAATATGCGTTGGAACCATTAATCATCCATTCGGATTTGAAAATCATATATATCAACCAGGCAGCGGAAAAGTTTTTCAGGGCTGATCGGGAAGAAGTAGTCGGGGCAAGCCCATTAGATATATTCCAAGAAACATCCAAATCGGCAATAGATAATCGGATCCAATCGGCTTATGAACAACCGGCGAATGTCATTGAGGAAACCATCTATCGTATGGACCGGACGACAGTGGATGTGGAACTGTATTGCCATCCAGTGATGATCGGCGATACAAAGGCCATTCAGACCTATGTCCGGGACATCACAGAGAAAAGACAAGCTGAAAAGAAACAGAAAGAAATTACAAAGGAAATAAATGTATTATCTTCCACACTTGTTCCATTATTTGATGGGATGGCGATCCTTCCGTTAACAGGGGCGATCGATGAGGAAAGGGCGCTGCATCTTCTCGATAAAGTTCCGGAAAATATAATGGAACAGAATATAGAGAGTGTGATCCTCGATTTCTCAGGGACGTATAGTCTCGACTCTCTGGTATTGGATTACATATTCAGGATCAATCGTGTGCTGTCCGTCATGGGTGTACATTATATCATTACAGGGTTGAGGCCGGAGTTGGCCATGCAGGCCGTAGATTTAGATATGGAGCTCCATTCCCCTATGATTGCCTTGAACGTGAAAGAAGCAATCAAGAAGTTGAGTGAGCATGCCGCATAGAGCGGGCCAGTCCTTTACTCATCCCGTATAAGAGAGTAAACCATTACAGAGATCAGGCTATGAACGAAGGAGCTGGGATTGAAGGAGCGTGTTTTGAACCTGTTTTCAAAGCACGTTTTTTCTTTTTTTGTGTATGTTCCTTCATCTATCGAGCAGAACAGCATGATACCGATACAAGGAGGACAAACATGGATGCAGTGGGAGCTGTTTTTAATGTGCTATTTTTCATCCTTGTCATTTACTTGATTTCAAGGGTGGCGCATTTCATGAATAATACGACTAATAAATTGAAGGAAATAGATGAGAAATTGGAAGAGCTGCGAGAGAGCAACAATATATAATTTCTTTAGCGGAGCATGGAACGTATAGAAGAATAGTCCTTTATACATAATGCGATAAACATAGAGTTCGTGAGATTGCAGGGTTGATCAAAAAGGAGGCATATCATAATGACGAAGCATATGAATCGGTTTGAAAACAAGGTGGCTCTCGTGACAGGTGGGCGTTCGGGGATCGGCCAGGCCATCGCTCGCCGTCTGCATGAAGAAGGAGCGACAGTGATCACCGCACAGCGTGGCGAGGACAAGGAATTTGACTGGGTAGCGGCAGATTTTTCCGATCCCACTTCACCGCAACGAATCGTCGAAGAGGTCATTTCCCGAACAGGACGGCTCGATGTGCTGGTCAACAATGCGGGGATGATGATGGAAGCGGGTATCGAAGAAATGAGCCTGGAGGATTGGCAACGCAATCTCACCGTGAATTTGACGGCTCCCTTCCTAATGATTCGCGCGGCATTACCCTACCTCCGTAAGACGCAGGGCAGCATTGTCAACACCGGCTCGACGGAGGGGCTGGGTGCCAACCCCAACCATGCAGCCTACTGTGCATCCAAGGCTGGGCTTCACGGGCTCACCCGTTCAGTAGCGGTGGATCATGGCCATGAAGGCATTCGCTGCAATGCAGTGGCACCTGGGTGGATTGACACCGATCTGAACCTTGGTATGATCGAGAGCACTCCTGATGCAGAGGCGTTCCGGCGCGACATCGAGCGCATCCACCCTGTAGCTCGCACGGGTTCCCCGGAGGAAGTGGCAGCGCTCGTCGCCTTTCTCGCCGCAGAGGAGGCTGGGTTTATCACAGGGCAGGTCTATACCGTCGATGGCGGCAGGACGACCAAGTTGAGTCTTCCTTGAGCAAGGATATGATATCAGTTGTCTGATTCAAAGCTGTAAGAGTGCTTGTTATGATAAAGGCAGGGATTTATATTGCTGCTGGGTCAGATAGAACACATGAAGGGGTGGTTATTATGGATGCGGGAGTCATCGTCATTTTCCTGGCTGTCATTTCAGGAGTCATCGGGGCTTGGTATACCTTGAATGCCAAGAAAAAGGGATGACTTGACGCTCCGATGAATGGGGGCGATGAAACATGGTCGCTTCTTTATATGAAAGGAAATGATTGCTCCATATATATGATAAAATAGGATTAAATTTCATCAAGTTGGGGGGTGGTGTTTTGGCCGGAATTACAAGTTTTGGGCTATTTTTAGTAACATCATTTCTAATGAATATTACACCGGGTACAGATACGATGTATATTATCAATCGAAGTGTATCCCAAGGATCGAAGGCGGGAATCTATTCAGTGCTCGGCATTTCCACAGGGGCCTTGGTACATACCTTTATGGCGGCTGTCGGTTTATCGGTGATCCTTACCACATCTGCCGTATTGTTCACTCTGGTCAAGTTGATCGGTGCCGGCTATCTGATCTATCTTGGCATACGGATGTTAAGGCAGAAAACCTCTAATATACAGCTTGCCAATACAAAGGATATGCCGGTCAGGAAGATATACATACAAGGAATGATCACCAATGTAACCAATCCTAAGGTTGCATTGTTTTTCATCTCGTTCCTGCCGCAGTTCATTTCAGCGGACAATAATTATGGTCCACTGCCATTTGTCATCTTGGGGCTTGCTTTCGTATTGACCAGTACGGCATGGTGTTTGTTGGTTTCTGTTTTTGCTTCCTTTACCACGAAGAAATTGAGGAATAATCCAAAAGCAGAACTCATCTTGAATAAAGTGACAGGCATCATTTTTATCGGGTTGGGAATCAAGCTGTTCCAGACGAAAGCTTCCTAGCCAATGCAAGGATATTCACTTTATTTGAAACTCATCAGATTTGGAGGCATTGACGAAACAGACGTCGGGCCTCCTTTTTTACTAGAATCAAAATAATGAATAAATGAATCAGTTCTTTACTGTCCTGTACCGGAGATGATTACTTTTACAGTGACATAGTTAAGTATGATCGCAAGAGCGTGTTTTGATCTCTTTCAAAGTACGCTCCTTCTTTTTGTCTATGAATGTAATTCTTATTATTTAACACAAAAGCAAAAGTTGCTAAGCAAGGTTTCTAACGTGCGAGTATGCCCATATAAATGCTAGATACTGAAATTTAACGAAAACTAATCGACGATTTTTCTGACAAATTAAATTAATTTTAATATTGACATAAGTATTGAGGGTTGATACTATACATATAACGAAATAAGTTAATGCGTTTAAAAAACGTTATACAAATAAACGTTATAAGGAGGTGTGACAAATGAGTGAAGATGTTTATGACGTAACCATTATTGGAGGAGGGCCTATCGGTCTATTTTCCGCTTTTTACGGTGGTATGCGGCAATTAAAAGTGAAGATAATTGAAAGTTTGCCACACTTAGGCGGCCAACTCAGCGCTTTATATCCGGAAAAGTACATTTATGATGTGGCAGGTTTTCCAAAAACGAAGGCTCAAGACTTAGTCGATCAACTAGTGATTCAAGCCCAGCACTTTGATCCAACTGTGGTATTGAATGAATCGGTGGAAAGTGTCGTTAAAACGGACGAAGGGGATTTCCAATTAATATCTGATAAAAATGTTCATTATTCTAAGACTGTTCTTATTGCTGCTGGAATTGGGGCATTCACACCGCGCCGTATTGATCATAATAATGCGGCAAGTTATGAAGGAAAAAATCTACATTACTTTATAAAAGATATGCAACATTTTGCCGACAAGGAAGTTTGTATATTAGGTGGTGGAGATTCTGCTGTTGACTGGGCACTAATGATGGAACCGATAGCAAAAAAGGTCAACATCATTCACCGACGGGAGCGCTTTAGAGCTCATGAAGCTAGTGTGGCTGATATGGAAAATTCCAGCATCAATATTTTGACCCCTTATAATCTACTGGATATCCATGGAGATGAGGGCAGCATCCACGCTATATCCATACAAAAAAATGATACAGGTGAAATGATGACCATAGAATTGGATGAATTGATTACAAATTATGGCTATGTATCTTCTCTTGGACCGATTAAGGAATGGGGATTGGAGTTTCTGAAGAAATCAATTGTAGTCAATTCCAAAATGGAAACGAATATAGCAGGCATATTTTCAGCGGGTGATATTGTAACTTTTGATGGAAAAGTTAAATTAATTGCAAGTGGTTTTAGTGACGCTGCAACTGCTATTAGCAGTATCAAAACCTATATTGACCCGAAGGCACGTCAACAGCCACAGCATAGCACGAGTCTATTCGAGAAAATAAAAGTATAGAAAGGAGTAATCCCATTGGCATTTGTAATAACTTCTCCCTGTCATAATGAAAAATCGGCTGAATGTGTGGATGTCTGCCCGGTTGATGCAATCCACCCGGGGGATGACATGTTTTATATAGATCCAGATGTATGTATTGATTGTGCAGCATGTGAATCAGCATGTCCAGTGCAGGCGATCTATGCAGAAGAGGAAGTTCCTGAGGAAGAAGAAGAATACATCTTGTTGAATGAGAAGCATTTTAGTCAGGCTACTTAATTATAGGAGGGGATGGCGGTTGTTTTATAACGAAAAAATGGAAACGCTTGCGGACCATGATAAGAAAGGACTGCAATTAGCGCGGTTGAAGGAAACAGTCAAACGAGTTTCAGAGAATACACCTTTCTATCAAAAGAAATTCGAGGAATCAAACGTACATCCAGATGACATTCAAACCTTAGATGATATTCAAAAATTACCTTTCACAGTAAAGAAAAACCTTAGGGAAAATTATCCATTCGGATTATTTGCAAAGCCTGTTAATGAGCTGGAGAGGTTGCATGCTTCTACAGGGACAAGTGGGAAGCCTACGGTAGTTGGATTTACCAGGAATGATATTAATGTATGGTCTGAAATAGTTGCAAGAGCCATTGCAGCTTGTGGAGGAGAACCTGAGGGCGTTCTACATAATGCCTTCGGATATGGATTGTTTACCGGGGGGCTAGGCATTCATTACGGTTCTGAGAAACTCGGCATGACAACTGTACCCATTTCAGGTGGAAACACCGAACGACAAATCATGGTCATCGAAGACTTTAAGCCAACAGTCATCACGGGCACGCCATCTTATGTTCTGAATATTATTGAAAAAATGGAGAAAATGGGAAAAGATCCTCGTGAAACAAGTTTGAAATACGGTATTTTTGGAGCAGAGGCCTGGTCGGAAGAAATGAGAGAAACCTTGGAACAACGACTGGGTATTAAAGCAATGGATATTTATGGACTTAGTGAAGTGATGGGTCCTGGTGTAAGTATTGAGTGCAAGGAAGCGCAAGATGGATTGCATATTGCAGATGACCATTTCTATGTAGAGGTTATTGATCCAGAAACATTGGAACCAGTACCGGAAGGGGAAGAAGGAGAGCTGGTTTTCACAAGCCTGACAAAAGAAGCTTTTCCAGTTATCCGCTACCGTACAGGAGATATTGCTTCCATCACAAAAGAACCGTGTGAGTGTGGAAGGACGTCGATTCGGATGTCACGGGTGAAAGGCCGCATCGATGATATGTTGATCATTCGCGGTGTTAACGTTTTTCCTTCAGAAATCGAAAGTGCTTTATTGGAAATGGAGGAATTTGTCCCACATTACCAGCTTGCAATAACAAGGGAAGGGGCACTCGATAAAGTAGTCCTTAAGGTTGAAATCAATGAAGAGGTTTATCAAGCAGTCGACGGCGATATGAACCATGAACAGATAAAATATTTGAGTACAAAGATTTCTAAAAAGTTGAAAAGCAGCTGCCTTGTAACGATTGATACTCACATTCAATCTCCAGGAAAGATTCCAAGATCAGAGGGAAAAGCCATCCGGATTATAAAGGAACCGAAAGAAGCAACAGTTTAAAATACTTACGCAAGGAGGGAGTAAAATGAAAGCGATTCAATTTTCAGGTTTGACCGAGGAAGAAAAGTATCAACACTTTATGGAACGGATTGAAATGGATGAAAAGATTGAAGCGAATGATTGGATGCCTGATGAATATCGAAATGCATTGATCAAGCTTATCTCCTCCCATGGAATCAGTGAGATTATGGGTGCTTTGCCTGAGAAGGAGTGGGTCCCAAAAGCGCCGACCATTGATCGAAAACTATCTATTATGGCTAAGGTTCAAGATGAAATGGGACATGGCCAATTGCTCCTTCGAGTAACAGAGGACCTTAGTAAGCCACTTGGCAGAACACGTGAGGATATTATGAACGATTTATTCTCCAAAAAGTTGAAGTTCCATAATGTCTTTCATATGCCATCTCCGACTTGGGGCGACGCAGCTATTATCGCATGGCTTGTCGATGGAGCAGCAATTCTTACTCAAACAATGATGCTAAAAACATCCTATGGACCTTATGGGAGGGCACTTAAAAGAATATGCCAGGAAGAATCCTTCCACGCCAAACATGGCGAAAGTTTAACTCTTGCATTAGCTGCAGGCACCGATAGCCAGAAGCAATTGCTGCAAGATTCTCTTGATCGCTGGTGGGAACCTCTATTAATGTTCTTCGGACCGAAGTCTAAAAAAGATGTTGGTCATTCGAGTGTTGATATCAACATCAAGTACAAGCTGAGGTCCAAGACCAATGAAGAATTGAGGCAAGAGTTCCTGTCGAAATATGTTCCTAAAATTAAAATGTTAGGATTAACAATCCCTGATGACACCTTGCGTTTTGATGAAGAGAGACAGGAATGGTCCTATCAGGAACCTGATTGGAAAAAGTTCAAGCAGATTGTCTCAGGCGATGGACCGAAAACGGATGAGCGGGTTTCCCTGAGAAGGGATTCATATAAAAGTAATGCATGGGTGCGAGAAGCGCTGAGCAACCACTACCAACAACGTAAATTTCAAATCAGTTAACAGATCTCTGGAGAAAAATGAAGAGAGGGGTGATGTAAATGTCAGAGGAGTTATTCTATGAAGAGTTTGAAGTGTTCAGCCGGAAAAAAGATGGGCTTCCATTAGAGCATCGCTTTAGTCTTTTGGCACCAAATCGTGAAATGGCCTTTGTCATGGCGAAAGAGAATTTTTTCCGACGGGAATCGTTTAAGGAATTATGGGTGGTAAAACGCTCAGAGATCAGAGCCATGTCCCAACAGGAGAGAGAAGGGTTTAAGAACATGGATAATAAAGGTTATCGCGAAACCAAAGGTTATACTGATTTGCCGAAGAAGTGGAAAGCATTTGAGGAAAAAATGAGCTAGGAGGTGTTTTATAGTGACTCAGGAAAACAAATATATCTGTGAATTACTTTATCAGTTGGCGGATGATAATTTCATCCATTCCTACCGCGGTTCTGAGTGGCTTGGATTAGCTCCTCATATTGAAGAGGATGTTGCGTTTTCTTCCATTAACCAGGATACCATGGGCCATGCCGCAATGTATTATCAGCTTCTCGAGCAATTGGGGGAAGGTGAAATAAATGACCTTTCACATAATAGGAGCACGGGTGCATTTCGGAATGCTATTCTTCTGGAAAAGGTGAACGGACCAGGAAATTACCTTGAAGAACCAGAATATGATTGGGCGTTTACGGTGGTCCGTCACTTGTTTTTTGCAGTATTCAAGAGTATTCGATTGGAATCACTGAAACAATCAAGCTATGAACCACTCACCCATGCAGCAGTGAAAATCCATTCGGAGCAATATTACCATCTGATGCATTGGAAGACTTGGTTCCGCCAGTTGATGACCAGTACGGAAGAAGCCAGAGAGAAAATGGAAGCAGCAATACACCGTGTTTGGGGAGAATTCGAAGGAGTAATCTCGCTTGGAAAATATAGCCAGGAAATAAGTGACCTTCATCTTATTGCGACGGAAGAAGAGTTACGGGCGGAATGGCTTAAAAGACTTCATCAATTGTTTACTGAAGTGAATTTTTCTATCGAAGGAAAGCCTGACATGATCAGTGGCAATGGGCGAAATGGAGAACATACGGCTGATCTGACAGAAGCATTGGCTGTTTTAACTGAAGTGTATACGTCCGATGAGGAAGCAGTTGCATGGTAGTTCTTAAAAGAAGGAAGTGGCTGACATATGCCGGAAATTTTAAATGCTGAACAAGAGATTCTTCGTCTGTTGCAAGGTGTGACGGACCCTGAGATGCCTTTTATCAGTATAGTTGAATTAGGAATGGTAGACGAAGTAAAAGTGGAAGATTATGAGATATTTGTAAGACTACTGCCTACATTCAGCGGATGTCCGGCTTTGGATATGATAAAAGGCGATGTCATTCGAAAAGTGAAAAATGAAATCAACAAATTAGATGATTCCCTGGACATCCAAGTAGAGTTCAGTTTCAATCCTCCATGGACAACAGATCGAATAAGTGAAGATGGAAGAATAAAGTTGAAACGTAATGGAATCACCCCACCTCCTGTGAGCCACAGAGAGGATGGGGCGTGGGAAATGGATTGCCCTTATTGTGATTCAACTTATGTAACACTGGATAATATTTTTGGACCGACTGCATGCCGGAGCATTCTTTACTGCAACGAATGCAATAACCCGTTTGAAGCTATGAAGCCGGTCGCCAATATACATGAAAAGGTGGATGTGAAATGGTAAAACTGATTGCATTGTACAAAAAACCAGAAAATGAGCAGGCTTTTGATGAACATTATCAAAATGTCCATACACCAATCACAAAAAAAATTCCAGGCCTAAGAAAGATGGAGGTTACTAGAATTGTTGGTGCCCCTACAGGAGAAAGTGACTATTACTTGCTTTGCGAAATGTACTATGATGATCATTCATCGTTGAAACAGGCAATGAAAACGGAGGAATCCAAGGAGTCAGCAAAAGATTTAATGTCATTTGCCGGTGATATTGTAACGATGATGATCGGTGAAGAGGTTGAATAACTATCAATATATCAATAGCTGGATAGAAGACGGGATTGGAAGAGTAGAACTGAATCGCCCAGAAGTATTGAATGCGCTTAACCGGCCTATGATCACGGAGATTGTAGAATGTCTTTCTTATTTTGACCAGTCAGAGGAAGTTAAGGTCATCGTCCTTTCCGGGGCAGGGAGAGCGTTTGCTGCAGGAGCGGATATTGATGAAATGGCGGATGATAACCCGATCTCCTTAGAGATCTTAAACCAATTCGCGGAATGGGATAAAATCTCGTTAATAAAGAAACCGGTCATTGCAGCAGTCCAGGGATTTGCCTTGGGTGGTGGGTTCGAATTGGTATTGAATGCCGACATCATATTCAGCTCTGATCATGCGAAGTTCGGTTTTCCGGAAGTCAATATTGGGGTCATGCCGAGTGCAGGGGGGACGGTTAAATTAACGAAAGCACTTGGTCGTAGAAAAGCATTGGAATGGTTATGGACCGGTGAACAGATGGAAGCTCACGAAGCCCTTGAATACGGCGTGACCAATAGATTGGTCCCTGCTGAGTTGTTAATGGAAGAGACGATGGCTTTTGCTAGGAAACTTTCAGAACAACCACCTCTTTCTTTACGCCTGATCAAAGATACAGCGGGAAAAAGTGAAGACCTTCCCGTTTATGAGGCGATGCAATATGAAAGGAAGAACTTCTATCTACTTTTTGCATCAGAGGATCAATCAGAAGGGATGGGAGCATTTATAGAGAAAAGATCTCCCGTATTTAAAGGCGAATAGGAGGGGTGTTCAGTTGTTCGAAACGTTGAATTATAAAGTGGAAAATCAAGTGGGATGGCTTACTCTAAATCGTCCAGAGAAGTTAAACGCCTTTACCGAGCAAATGAATGGCGAAATGATCAAAGCTTTAAAATCCCTGGATAAAGATCCGGAAATACGAGCCATTGTTATCACTGGTGAGGGAAAAGCATTTTGCTCTGGCGAGGATCTCAGCGGGTTAAGTGCCGATGCAGATCACCGAGAAATGATTCTCACTCGTTATAAACCGATGATGGAGCAGTTGGCAAAAGTGGAAAAACCGACAATAGCCTCCGTCAACGGGGCAGCCGCAGGTGCAGGTTTCAGTTTAGCACTTGGCTGTGATTTCCGGATCGCATCTGAAAGGGCATCATTTCTTCAAGCATTCATTAATATTGGTTTGATTCCTGACTCGGGAAGCTTATATTACCTTCCTCGTATAGTAGGAATGGCAAAGGCATTGGAGTTGACCATGCTTGGAGAAAAAATAAAAGCTCAGGAAGCTGGTGAGTATGGACTTGTTACGAAGGTTGTATCACCTGATTCCTTAGAAGAAGAGACGCAAGGATTTGCGGAGAACCTTGCAACGAAGCCGACGAAAGCCATTGGATTAATTAAACGTTATATACAGCAGTCATTTGAAACTCCACTGGCCTCGATGCTCGATTATGAGGCGTATGGCCAGAAAATTGCTGGCAATACAGAGGATTACGGCGAAGGAGTAAAAGCCTTTTTTGAAAAAAGACAGCCTGACTATAAGGGATACTAATTAATAAAGGAGAGATATTATGCTAAAAACGGAAGAACAGTCCATTCCAACTCAAGTGAAAAGAGATTCTTATCAAATGGTGATCAACGGAAAATTGACCGATGCTGAATCAAGCGAAGTAATTAAGGTTTATAACCCTGCCACAGGAGAAGCTATTGCAGAGGTTCCAAAGGCAGGAACAAAGGACGTAGATGCAGCAGTAGAAGCGGCCAGAAATGCCTTTGATTTCGGAAAATGGAAGAAATACCCTGTCGGGAAGAGAGCTCGAGTTCTAAACAAGATAGCGTCCATTATGCGAAGTCGTTTTAATGAACTAGTAGAAATCGAGGTGCTGAATAGCGGGAAAACAATATCCGCTGCACAAGGCCAGGTTTCCCAGGCTATTGAAGACTTTGAATTCTATGCCGGAGCGATCGTAGGACATCGAGGTGAGGTGAATAATGTTCCAGGAAGGTTCTTCAACTATACTCAGAAGGAGCCGATTGGCGTCGCGGCCCAGATTATTCCTTG
This sequence comes from Virgibacillus xinjiangensis, assembly GCF_042643145.1. Lineage (NCBI taxonomy): Bacteria > Bacillati > Bacillota > Bacilli > Caryophanales > Bacillaceae > Virgibacillus > Virgibacillus xinjiangensis. The sequence goes on along the minus strand of NZ_JBHRSA010000013.1, from coordinate 61,568 downwards.
GAATTACCCAATGATGATGGCAGCCTGGAAAATAGCACCAGCAATAGCTGCAGGGTGTTCGGTAGTTTTGAAGCCAGCTAGTTTAACACCGATCACTGCCATTGTGTTAACCGAAATTTGTCATGAGGCTGGTGTGCCGGAAGGTGTGGTCAACGTCATTACAGGGCCGGGAGCAACGATCGGTTCTTATTTATCAGAGCATGAAGGGGTGGATAAGGTAGCATTCACCGGTGAAACATCGACAGGCAAAGATATTATGGGAAAAGCCTCCCAGACCTTGAAGCGCGTCACATTGGAATTAGGAGGAAAGTCTCCAAACTTGGTATTCCCGGATACAGACATGGAGGCTGCCGTTAATGGTTCACTATTTGGTATATTCTACAATACTGGTCAATCCTGTGAGGCAAGATCCCGCTTGTTTGTACATGAAGATATTTATGACGAGTTCTTGGAAAGTTTCGTAGAGAAAACGAAGAAGATGGTTGCAGGGGATCCTATGTCACCTGAGTCGCATATTGGAGCTATTATCAGCCAAGGACAATTGGATAAAATCCACCAGCATGTTGAGGAAGCTGTAGAAGAGGGAGCGACAGTAGTAACCGGAGGGCAAGCCTTAGAGGTAGAAGGGTTCGAAAATGGATATTGGTACGCACCAACAATAATCACGAACGTAACAAACGACATGAAAATAGCCCAGGAAGAAGTCTTCGGGCCAGTTGTTGTTGTCATGAAATTCACAGATGAAAAAGAGGCGGTTAAACTCGGGAATGATACGAAATATGGTCTCGCCGCTTCGATTTGGGCAAAAGATCAGGGATTGATCCAGCGTGTATCAGATGGCTTACAAGCAGGGGTTATTATGGTGAACTGCCCATTCTCCGCTTTTCCTGGTACGCCTTTTGGAGGATATAAACAATCCGGTTTTGGCCGTGAACTGAGTATTGAATCTCTAGATCTTTATACAGAGACTAAAAGTGTACTTTCCTATGCAGGATCCAAACCGCTTAATCCTTTGAATATATAACGAACAATTTCAGAGTGGCTATCTTGGTTTAAATAGTGCGTGATAAAAGGCGAACTGGATCCCCGTTAGAAAGGTTCGCCTTTTATCATATATATAGGGAGGCTGAAAATGAATATAGTAATTGTCGGAGCAGGTGTTATGGGCAGAGGGATTGCTTATGTCAGTGCCCTTGGAGGATATGACGTAAAGGTGGCAGACCTCAGCAAGGAAGTATTAAAAGATGCTGAAGCAGAAATGGATCAGAACTTTGATAAAGGGATCAGCCGTGGCAAACTCAACAGTTCAGAAGCTGAACAAGCAAAACAAAGAATAGGGTTCTATACGGAATTGGAGCAAGCTGCGCAAGAGGCTGATCTAATCATTGAAGCAGTTCCTGAAAAGAAAGAGTTGAAGAAAAATATATTTGAAACGATCGATCAGATTGCCCCGCAGAATTGTATATTTGCCACAAATACATCGACGATGAGTCCTACAGAAATTGCTTCCTATACCAACCGGCCATCTTCTGTGATAGCGATGCACTTTTTTAATCCGGTTCATAAGATGCCGTTGGTTGAGATTGTACGTGGCTTGGAAACTAGTGATGAAACAGCTCATTTTGCCGAGACGGCTGCAAAACAGATGGGCAAACAAACAGTGGTTGTCAATGAGTTTCCTGGGTTTGTTACAAGTCGAATTAGCTGCCTGGTAGGAAATGAAGCCTTTTATATGCTTCAAGAAGGCTTAGGTACTCCTGAAGATATAGACAAAGCAATTAAGCTGGGCTTGAGTTACCCTATGGGCCCCTTTGAATTAGCTGATTTGGTGGGGTTGGATGCCCGTCTGAACAACCTTCGCTATTTACATAGTACTTTGGGGGAAAAATATAGACCGTCTCCACTTTTGGAACAGTATGTGAAATCAGGAAGGTTGGGAAGAAAAACAGGTGTGGGTGTCTATGACTATACGATAAATAATGAAGGTGAGTGAATGATATGCGAGAAGTAGTGATTGTAGATGCAGTCAGAACCCCGATTGGCCGCTATAAAGGAGTATTGAAGGACATTCGTCCAGATGATATGGCAGCCCATGTACTTAGAGGAATTGTTGATCGGCAGCCTCAACTTCCAGTGGATGATATAGAGGAAGTGATTTTAGGAAACGCAAATGGTGCTGGGGAGGAGAATCGGAATGTAGCGAGGATGGCTGCTTTGCTTGCTGAGTTTCCTATTCATGTAACAGGAACGACCATCAATCGTTTATGCGGTTCAGGACTGGATGCAGTGAATATGGCCGCTCGAGCGATTATGGCAGGGGAAGGAGATATTTACATTGCAGGTGGAACCGAAAGTATGACAAGAGCACCCTATGTGATGGCCAAGCCATCTAAGGAATTTCCACGAGGCCCCATGGAACTTTTGGATACCACGATTGGCTGGCGGTTTACAAATCCGAGAATAGAAGAAATGTATGGATCTGACAGTATGCCTCAAACCGCAGAGAATGTTGCCAGAAGGTTCGGTATCTCTAGAGAAGAACAAGATGAATTTGCATTTAATAGCCAGATGAAAGCCAAAGCGGCAATGGAAAAGAATCTCTTTGAAGATGAAATTATTCCTATCAGTCATGAAGTTAAGGGTGAGACGATCACCATAAATACAGATGAACATCCCCGTCCGAATATAAATGCAGAAAAACTTGCAAAGTTAAAACCATTGTTCAAGGACGGTACAGTTACAGCGGGAAACTCATCAGGAGTGAATGATGGGGCATCTGCATTACTATTAATGAGTGCTGAGAAAGCTGATGAATTGGGAATACAACCGCTTGCCCGTTATGCAGCTAGTGGAGCGGCAGGGGTGGAACCGGCTTATATGGGACTTGGGCCGATAGAAGCTACAAGAAAAGCAATAGCCCGAGCGGGGATAGATATAAGGGATCTTGATTTGATTGAATTAAATGAAGCATTTGCTTCTCAATCCTTAGAGTGTATTAAACAGCTGGAAATAGATAAAGAGATTGTTAATGTGAATGGCGGTGCCATCGCATTCGGCCATCCCCTTGGTGCAAGCGGAGCAAGAATATTGACCACACTCGTACATGAAATGCGAAGAAGAGATGTAAAGAAAGGGCTTGCGACCATGTGTGTTGGTGTAGGGCAGGGTATTGCGACAGTTGTGGAAGCGCTATAATTTGCAAGGAGGGAACGGTTTGGATAAAATTATATGTGAAATCAAGGGAAATCTAGCTTATGTGACGATTAACAGACCAGAAGTGTTAAATTGTTTTGATTATCATACATTAATTGAATTAGAACAGGTTGTACAGGATTTGCATGTGAATCAGGATGTTCATGTGATTATTTTTACGGGGGCAGGTTCAAAAGCGTTCAGCGCCGGAGCTGATTTGAAGGAAAGAAAAGGATTGAATGAAAGAGAAATCAGAAGAAATGTAAAGAAAATCAGCGATGTATTCGATCAAATTGCCAACCTCCCTCAGCCAACCATTGCTGCAATCAATGGGTATGCGTTTGGAGGGGGCTTTGAGTTGGCGATTGCATGTGATTTTCGCATAGCTGCTTCTGATTCCCTGATGGGTCTGACTGAAACAAGCATGGGTATTATTCCCGGCGCTGGTGGCACCCAACGACTCCCGCGATTAGTAGGCGTGTCTAAAGCCATGGAATTAATATTACAAGCAAAACGGATATCCTGTACAGAAGCTCAGCAACTTGGAATAGTAAATCTTTCTGCAGAAAGCACCGAACTATTATCAAGTTGCGAAAAATTTGCAGAATCTATTCTGAAAAATGCGCCAATTGCCGTGAAGCAAGCGAAATTCTCTATCCAGAATGGATTAAATGTGGATGTTAAAACTGGTTTGCAAATAGAAGCAAAATCATATGAATTAACAATTCCTACAAAGGATAGGGAGGAGGCATTGGTGGCATTCAATGAAAAAAGGGCACCTGAATTCATAGGTCAGTAATATAAGATAATAAGGAGTATTTATATGAATAGTAAACCCAACACCCGCTCCATGATATTTACATTATATGGGGATTATGTTCGAAATTATGGAAATGAAATCTGGATCGGCAGCCTTATTGAACTTTTAGAAGCCTTTAATCATAACCCACAGGCAGTCAGGGCTGCCATTTCAAGAATGAGTAAACAAAACTGGGTATGTAACCGGAAAGAAGGGAATAAGAGCTTTTACTCTCTGACAGAGCAGGGGATAAACAGAGTTGATGAGGCTGCAGGAAGAATCTACCGAGCTGAACCGGATAGATGGGATGGGAAATGGAGGATGTTTTTGTATACCATCCCTGAAGACAAGAGGCAGATCAGAGATGAATTGAGAAAGGAATTGACCTGGAGCGGGATGGGATTATTATCCAATGGTTTATGGGTAACGCCTAATGATTTATCTCCTCAAATCAAGGATATCATCCAAAGATATGATCTTAGAGATTTTGTTCATTACTTTGTTTCCGAAAACATAGGTGTTAAGTCTGACAATCAAATCGTTAGGGAATGCTGGGATCTTGACTTCATTAATGAACGGTATGAGCTGTTCATTAATAGAAATAAAGATGATTATGAGGCTGACTACAAAAGAATACAAACTGGGTCCCTGAGCAATAAAGAATGTTTCGTTAAGCGTACCAAGTTGGTGCACTATTATAGAAAGTCTTTGTTTATCGACCCCGGGCTGCCGAAAGAGCTATTACCGGATAAATGGAAGGGAGAACCAGCAAGTAGATTATTCAATGATTATTATAGAATCCTTGAGGGGCCGGCCAATCAATTCTTTGAAGAAGTTTTCGCTAAAGGATACGACAAGTACGAGCGGAATGCGAATTAAAGAATAAGAACCACACAATTTGGAATCTCAAAGGTACTACTCCAGATTGGAAGTGATAATATGGAAAACCTCGTCACGAATCTATTAGGGATACATTTTCCCATCATCCAGGGTGGGATGGGAAATATTAGTGATCCCAACTTAGCAGCAGCAATTTCAAATGCAGGCGGACTAGGTACAATCGGCGTTGGCACCACTTCTGTAGAAGAATGTGATCGTAAAATCAGTACGATGATGGAAAATACTGATCGCCCCTGTTGTGTGAATATTCCAGTCTCCGTACATCCAGAAGTCAGTCGAATAGTGGAGATGGTCATCCGAAAAGAGGTACCGGTGGTTTCATTATCTGCAGGGAATCCAGCAAAGATTCTTCCTCGATTGAAGGAAAAAGATATCAAGGTGATCTGTGTTTCTTCTACTGTCAAGCAGGCAAAGAAAGCGGCAGATGCGGGAGCTGATGCAATCGTTTGTGAAGGTTATGAAGCTGCTGGCATTAATAGTTTGAATGAAAGTACCACCATGACCTTGATACCCCAAGTGGTCAACAGTGTTTCTGTCCCTGTGATTGCTGCAGGAGGTATAGCTGACGGGAGGGGAATGGCGGCTGCTATTTCACTAGGAGCATCTGGTGTCCAGATGGGTACTAGGTTTGTCGCTACCAAAGAGGCAATGTTCCACCGTAATTATAAGGAATCTATTTTAAAAGCAACAGATGAATCTACCATAATTATTGGCCGTCCCGCAAACAAGATACGCAGAATCTTGAAAGGAAACTATGCTGATAAATTATCAGAAATAGAAGACGGGCCTATAGAGATGTTTATGGAAAAAACCGGAGAAGAGTATCACGAGATAGGGGCTGTTGAGGGAGATACAGATAACGGATTTGTTAATAGTGGCCAAATTGCAGGTTTGATTAATGACTGCCCATCTGTGGCAGAATTGATGGAGACAATGGTTACAGAAGCAAAGGAGACGTTAAAAGGAAGTATAGGGATATTATGAGCCAGGGTCTTAGGAGGGTAGAGATGATTCAAACGAAAGATGAAATCTCGATTCATCAGAACCACTACAACGAGATCTTAAATAAGCTTAAAGACGATCAATATGCAGCACATTTGGGAATGGAAATTATCGCTTTTAGCGCAGGTGAAGCTACCGTTCAACTGAAAGCTCAAGACCATATGTTAAATGCACATGGAACGGTTCACGGCGGACTACTATATACTATGGCTGACTTTGCTTTTGCACTTGCTTGCAACTCCTATGGAAAAGCTTCTGTCGGTCTTTCCACGACCACTAATTTCATGAAAAGTGCAGCAGAAGGAGACACTATAACAGCTAAGGCTTCAGAGGTGAGGCGGAATAACAGGATCGGTTTCTATCGTATTGAAATTGAGACAGAGAAGGAAACCGTTGCCTCTATAGAAGCAATAGCTTACCGAAAAAAACATTACTTCATATCAATAGAATAAATAGAGACTAAAAAGCTGTGCTCTGTACACAGCTTTTTATTATGACTTAAAGGGAATATTCAACTATTAACCTCTAATATTTCCTTGAATTCCTTCCCCTTTTCTACATAAGTATCTACGGAAAGTTGGATTAAATCGTAGTCCTCTTTCGTAAGCGATCGGACTACTTTACCCGGAGATCCAACAACTAAAGAACCAGGCGGTATTTTTTTCCCTGGTGGGATTAAAGTATTCGCTCCTATGATGCATTCTTTTCCTATTTCCACATTATCAAGGATAGTAGAGCCCATACCGATGATGGAACGCTTTCCAACTTTGCATCCGTGGAGTACAACATTATGTCCTACTGTTACTTCGTCTTCAATATGTGCTGGACAACCTTCATACAAATGAATGGTTGAGTTATCCTGAATACTGCATTTTTCTCCGATCGTAATGGAATCCTCATCCCCACGCAGCACCGCATTAAACCATACAGAGGACTCTTTCCCGATGGAAACATCTCCTATTATATGACTTCCCGGAGCCACGAATACAGTATCGTGGATGGCAGGATACTTGTTATTGTAGGGTATTGCCATTCTTACACTCCTTTCCATTTCCAGTAATTAAATTTATTATAACATTTATGCAAGTATATAAATGTAGATAATTGCAAATTTTTCCTTCAAATTGGGAATTCCTTCCGTGTTAAATAGCTTTCCAAGCTAGTCTAACAAATACCATAATGTTAAGAAGTCTGTATCTTATCAGCTGGTAGTTGATGGATTTAATATAAACTATTTTTTAAAAAAGTTAAAATATTAACAATATAATGTTGACACAATCTACTTGTTTAAGTACTATTTATATAACAAATAAAAGTATATCGTTTTTAAAACGATATACTTTTATTTGTTAGTGGATAGAGAACTGCTGGTATGGTTGTCCTGCCGGTAGTCAAGCTAGAATAATTCTCTCGATTAGGACTACATAACCGTTTGCTGTCTAGGACGGGGAGGGGTTATAAAACGTAATTAAAAAGGGAGATTCCTTTTTAATAAATAACTTAGAAGGAGGAAGAAACAATTTATGACGAAACATGGAAAGGTACAACCAGGGTTGAAATGGGGGGCCTTCACATTAAGGGTGCCTGGGGTTCACCTGCAATTGACACCAAGTCAGCACATACAGGGGGGGCTGATGCTTCTTGGGACGTGCGGCGCGGTAACACCACTTGTTATGCAATATTTTGAAGTCTCTTTTGAAATCGCATGGACGGTGAGCCTTGTCATGTTATTCTGGGTTCTTGCACAAACGGTGTTATTTGGAGACCCCTATGCAGCTGGAGGTATTACAGCTGGGCTGCCATTAACCATCGTTTTTATGAACGCGCTTACACCTGGTGAAGAAGCCATTGAAGGTATGATCGCTATCTTTCTTGTTGTCATAGTATTGTTACTGTTTTTTGGCATAACCAAACTCGGTGAAACATTTAATAAAATGTTTCCAACGACGTTAAAAGCGGGGATTATCATGGGAGCGGCCATAGCGGCGTTCCAGTCGGAACTGGACCGCTTGCAGGAAATGCCGATTACATTGGTAACTGCATGGATCATCGTATTGATCTTAATGTTTTCCATTCCTTTTTCTAATCTGCCGGAATCAAAGTTGAAAATGGCTGCTGGATCCAATGCTCTTTTATTCGCTTTTGCAGGAGCTGGAATCATTGGATGGTTAACCGGAGAACTATCGTTCGATTTATCGTGGGGATTTTTTGTACCGCCAATTGGAGAGACGATTTCGACTTTATCTATATGGGCTGTTGGCTTTCCAAGCTGGGATATGATCCTGTCTGTGCTTCCCATAGGGGTAATGATCTACATTCTAGCGTTTAGTGATTTGATTGTTGCCAACACTCTCTTAAAGGAGGCAGACAAAGCAAGAAGCGATGAAAAGATAGACATTAATCCAACAAGAAGCCATTACATACTTTCTCTTAGAAATATCGCTCAACTCCTCACCGGGGGTCCGCTTCTTTGGATTCATGGGCCAATATGGACAGGGGTACAGATATTCTTGATTGAGCGGTATAAGAAAGGAAAACGCGTGATGGATTCTATTTATGGCGGGCCGATGAACTTTTATATTTTAGCGATTCCGCTTGGTCTGTTTTTACCTGTCATCGGTATAATTACACCCTTATTTCCGGTTGGTTTATCAGTTACACTGCTATTGACAGGGTTTGCTTGTGCATATGTAGCGATGGGGATGGTTTCCAGTAATATCTCACGTGGTTTGGTGCTGATCATCGGGATAGTGACAGCAACGCTTGGTGCCGCTTGGGGTATGGGGATTGGTATTGTTCTTTACTTCTTACTCATCGGTTTAAGAGAAGAAAAACAAGCGACAGATGAAGTGGTATCAGATACTTCAGATACTTCAGATACCCCAGATGCCGAGAAAGCAATCTAAGATTCACAGGAGGGTGGTGTGCATCACACCACCCTTCTAAAGCCTAAAAATACGGTTCAAAAAATGGAAGTATCTAAAAGAAACGGGAATCGTCAGTCTTTATTTTCATTTAATCTTCTGGTTTCCAACTGAGCCCTAAAAACTACCTCTTGATTATCTTCATTAATCCCCTCCGTAATCATTATCTTTGGATCGGTATTTGACATGCCTTTTTTCAATTTAATAGTTTCCCCTGGTAATGCCTCATGATTGAAGTTTACTTCAATCGCTTTTATTTCATGGGTTTGATGATCTTTGACAGGGAAACAATCAAGTATAAAATCTACATACCTTGAGTTGTTCAGATGGCCGTTGAAGTCAATATCACTGTAGCCGATTACTTTCTGATACACTGTGTCCATCGACTCGCCACGCTTTAGTTTTTTCAGTTTGTAATCGATAGCAGGTTCTATTATGTCAGATGGATAGTCAAATGGGATATGGGAAGCTCTTTTTATTTTTCTCTCCACCAAATCCATAATTACCCAAGCAGAAACTGCTCGGACAATAGGGATTCCTTCCTGATCACGCACAACGAAATCTCGTTTGAACTCCATCTTTCCAGGTTCATGTGTCCATGTTTCAATTGTAATATCTTCGTTTAATTCAGGTACTCGGACTACTTCTACCCGTATTCGCATGAGAATCCAGGCGACACCATAGTTCTTGGCTATATCATCTATGCCTACACCTATACTTGCCGCAGAAAGACTGGCAATTTCCTGAAAATAGCTGAATAATGTGCTGATCCTCAATTTCTTTTTAAAATCTACGTCACGCAAGTCAATATGATAAAGCTTTTTATATAATGTAGAAGTCTGCATCCTTATAGCTCCTTATTTTTTATGTTCTTTCTGTAAATTCTATCATATCATCCTGCTCCAACAGCAGGCATAGGCTTGATATATATCCAGAGAATGTTTTAATTTTTTCTAAGCACGGGTTTGATTGCTTCATTTGCAGGTAAGATCCAATCTACCGGCATGTTGGTCCTAGTAAGCCATCATTGTAAGTTATTACCCCTTGCTATCTGGGAATGCATTTACTTGCATTATTAATATCATTGTTCCATAAGGCCTGACATACAAGGCATCACAGCCGCTCTATGTCAGGCTTTTTTTCGCTACGCGCTAGCATTCCCACCCTTGACAACCCATTCATTTCGATAAATGATATGGTTAGTGAGGGTGATTGGAATGAAGGATGCAGTGAATATATTGATCATTGAAGATGATGAGGATATCAATCGATTGCTTTGCAACATTGTCCAGAAGAATGGGTATGCTCCGAAGCCGGCTTATTCCGGAACAGAAGCGATGATCCATTTGGACAACCGGGAGTGGGATATGGTGCTGATCGATCTGATGCTTCCTGGTTTGCCTGGGGAGGTTATTCTGAAGAAGGTGACAGAAGAGAGTGATATACCCATCATCATTATCTCCGCCAAGCTGGAGACGCAAACGAAAATCAATGCCTTGAGGTCCGGTGCGGACGACTACATAACCAAGCCTTTCGATATTGAAGAGGTGTCTGCCAGGATTGATTCCTGTCTCAGAAGGTACCATCGGGCTGGACTGCCAAACGTTCACCAAGTTCGTCATAAAGACATCATGGTGGATACAGACGCAAAAACAGTGACAGTGAACGGACAGGAGCTGAAACTGACGGCACGCGAATATGAAATCATGCGTTTGATGGTTTCCTCCCCTCATAAGGTTTTTACGAAGGCCAATCTGTTCGAGAGTGTCTGGAATGAGGCATTCTATGGGGATGACAACACGATCAATGTACATATGAGCAATATCAGAAGCAAGCTCGCGAAGGCTCATCCCGATGAGGAATATATCGAAACCATCTGGGGGATGGGCTACCGGCTTAAAACTTAAGGTTTTCTTAAGAATTGTCTTAAGACTTTCTTATGGTTTCCTTCTTATAGTAGAAGAGTGGCCAAAGGGAAGTATCTTTGGCATGTGCTCTAGCAACAATTTGTAGGGAGGAAAACCAGGATGAATGAGTATGTGTTAAAAACCAACCAATTATCGAAAAAATATCATCGGAAATGGGCACTTCATAAGGTGGGTCTCACGATAAAAAAGGGATCCATTTACGGTTTTATCGGACAGAATGGAGCAGGGAAATCCACGTTGATCCGGGTGATCACCGGTCTTGCTTATCCGACGTCAGGGACTTTCGAGTTATTTGGGGAGACCAATGAACGACAGGTGATCGAGGCAAGAAAGCGAATCGGCACGATCATTGAAGGCCCTGCATTATACCCACATATGACAGCCGCGGAAAATTTAGAGGCACACCGGCTTTTGAAAGGAATACCAGGGAAAGAATGTATTGAAAAAACGCTGGCATTGGTAGGCTTACAGGATACAGGCCGAAAGAAAGCGAAGGATTTTTCCTTAGGGATGAAACAACGCTTGGGTCTTGGGATAGCTTTATTGGGAGATCCTGAATTTCTGATTCTGGATGAGCCGATCAATGGGCTGGATCCAATGGGAGTCGTGGAGGTAAGGGAGCTGCTGAAGAAGCTGAATCAAGAATATGGCATCACCATGCTGATCTCCAGCCATATCTTGAGTGAACTTCATTTGTTGGCGACGGATTATGGCATCATCCATCACGGAGAACTGCTGGAGCAGCTGTCAGCCAAAGAACTGAATGAAAAATGCCAGCAATACCTGCATATTAAGGTGGATAATCCGAATAGGGCTGCTACCGTCATGGAGAACAAACTATCCACACAAGCCTACGAAGTGATGCCGGACGGGGCCATCAAGCTGTTTGCCTATGTAGACATGCCCAGGAAAATCTCCAAGCTGTTGACGGATGAAGGATTGGTGATTGAGGAGTTCATGCCGATGGGAGAGGACCTGGAGTCATACTTCAGCCACCGCATTGGAGGTGTGCAGCATGGGTAATTTGATGAAAGCAGAATGGTACAAGCTGAAGAAAGAGCGATCATTCCGGTTCTTGATCCTCCTGTTGATGGCAGTATCTGTCCTGTTTCCTCTATTGGAATTCGATAATGGCGGACCGGGACTGCCACCAGTGGATGAATACTATTTGCATAATATCCTTGGTGCCCATGGCAATATTGTAAAACTCTTGCCGAGCATCCTGGCGGGTTTCTTCATTACCAGTGAATATTCCAGAGGCACGATGAAAAGCATCGCTTCCTCCGGCAACAGCAGGCTGCGTATTTATATCGCCAAACTGATGGTATTTTCGTTTGGCGCCATGATCATCTCGCTGATTCTGCCGGTTTTCATGACGGCGGTGAGTGCCATCTTCTTCGGCTTTCAAGACATGCCGGAATGGTCATTCTACCTCCAGACGACTGGGTTGATCATGTTGTATGGGGCAGCTTTTGCTTCCATCATGGCCATCTTTTCCATCCTTTTTACCGATAGTGGGAAAACGATCGGATTTCTGCTGATGTTTTTTATCTTCGTTGATTATCCTTTGCAGCTTTTAGCAGTCAAATTTCCTTTTTTCGAACCGGTTGTGAGTCATTCCATTTTTAAACTGGTGCATAACATCAGTATTGTCGATGAATTGGCCACTGGAGAAATATGGACCCTCGTGGCGGTTCCGGTGATAAGCTTCCTGGCATTTGGTGCAGTAGGAAGCGTTATTTTCCAGCGGAAAGAAATCAAGTAGACAGAAAGCGGGTGAGGCCGAATGTTGTATTTCACTATTATAATCCTAATAGCTTTTATCGTGGTACTCACTCGCTTTTTTCTATTGAAAAGGGAAATAAAAAGAGCAGCCCGCGAGCTCCAGCGGCTGAACGGACAGGAGACAGCGAAGAAAATCGATGTCAGCTATTATGATCGGGATTTTGAGAAACTTGCCAAGGAAATAAATGATCAGATTGACAAAACGAAGCAGGCGAAAGCAGAAAAGCAGTCCACCGAAAACGAGTTGAAACAGGCGATCTCTCATATATCCCATGATATCCGTACACCCATGACTTCGATATTGGGATATATCCAATTCCTGGAGGCAGACGAAATCAGCGACGAAAGGAAAAAGGAATACATAGGTACCATCAAGAACAGTGCGGAAAGATTGAAGGTGTTGTTGGAGGACTTTTTCGAGCTGTCGATCATCGACCAGGTAGACTACCCATTGAAAATGGAACAGGTAGCGTTCAATGAGCTCGTTTTGGAGGTGCTGTTCGGGTTTTACGAAGCATTCAATGAAAGGGATATAGAACCTGTCATCGATATTCCGGAAAACGACTGGGACCTGATGGTGGATCCTTCCGCTGCCAAACGGGTGATTGAAAATCTCGTGGTCAATGCGATGAGGTACTCCACCGGTGATGTAGCCGTCCGGCTGAAGAAAACCGAGGCCTCGATCCAATTGACGATCAGCAATTCAGTGGATCCATCCAGTGAAATAGATGTCACACATATGTTCGACCGCTTTTATAAAGCGGATCAGACACGGACAGGGAAGGGAACTGGCTTAGGGTTGCCGATCGCTAAAAGCCTGATGGAAAAAATGAACGGAAACATTGATGCGGAGGTGCAGGATGGGCAATTGACGGTGGTATGTGTTTGGTGGTATTAAAATAGTGATAATTAATATGGGGGCGCTTCTCTTGAGTCAAAGATGAAGTGCTCTTTTTCATTTGTGGCTTTATTGATCAGTACGGCATGGGGATAGAGCTGTTCCAAACAAAAGCATTCTAACCTGAAAGAAATTATCTAATTATAATTCTTGATAAACACAAGGGCATCCATCTACCGGAATTATCGCCTTTTTAAATGGGAGTTCTAGAATAAAAAGAACTCCCCCTATATTTTAGAGAAGTTCTTTAGACAAATATTACCATTTCCAACCGTATGCTTTTACTTCTACTGTTTCAATATTACTAGCATCTTCCCTAGGTATTTCTGGATAGGTCAGCTCAAAGCCAGCTTCACTTCCAGGATTCACTCCAACATCCACACTACCTTTTAATACACCTTGAAGTGTACCATCTTCAGCAAATAAAGCTGCAGCTATTCGAATATCATCTTGCATTTCTTCAGTTGTGTTCTTAACTACACCCGTTACTTTGTAAGGGGTAGAGTATTCATCAGCACCTGCTGTGCCTTTAACACCCGACACTTCAAGAAGGTTGGACTTTTCATCTGTAATATCATAATTGAAATTATATGTGGTTTCACCATATACTGAGGCATCATTTACTCCATCTAATATAGTAGTTTCTGAAATGAAAGCTTTTTCGCCTGGAGCTACCACACTAGGAACTGAATAAATCATAGAAGAGGTTCCTAATATTCCACCATCCGTATCTTTATAGTTCATCTGGGTTTCTCCTATTTTAACTGGAGTATCACCTGTGTTTTCGAAGACTGCTGATGAATGAACCCAAACACTGTCAATAGAATCTTTCCAAGTTCCGCCAGTAGTTTGTACAATTTCTAACTCGGCCTCTGATTCAGACTCGGCTTCTTCTTGTTCATTTTGGTTAGTATTATTATCTTCACTGGTATTGCTATCTACTTCATTTGATTGAGAATCAGAGTTTGTATCTCCCGCAATATCTTCTGAGCCACAAGCTGTAATAAACATGCTTAAACTAATAGCTGTTAATATAATAATAAATTTCTTCATTTTCATTCCCCTTCTTTATGCAGCCTTTTCCTTTTTTCCATTGGATTTTCTTATAATTCCCATAAGACCTGCCGGGATAAGAAATAGGGCGGGTACTACGCCGAATAAACTGATAGAAATCAGAATTGCAATACCACTGATTAACATGAGCCATCCGCCTAATTTCGGTTTGAATTTGACTAGTATGGCTCCTATTATAGCGAGTGCGCTAAAAATAAAAGCACTTGTTCCTAACCCATTAAGTTCAGATGTCCCATTTATTGCCTCATCGACCGACCCTACAAATAAAGCCAAAAAAGCACCACCAAATCCTATTAATCCACCGATAATACCGAGAACTAACTCTGTTGTCCTATTCAAGGGTTACACCTCCTTTCAGAAAAATTTGAATAGTAACTAGTATTATATTACTACCAAAATCAGGCAAATGAAAGGGGGTTATTGACAATAATTGGTAATATGTATGGAATTATAGAGGTGAAACAGATGAATATATAGAACAATCCCCTCAACCAAACCGTCAGCAGGACTTCTTGAGAGGATTATTCAAATAGTCTTTATAAGGTCGAAAATGATAAAACAATGAACGGGGCCGAAAATCCTGCAACAAACTGGGCCTTGGAGTAGCTCTGTCAAAGCTCACAGACGGGAAACATCAATTTCTTCTTTATCAGCATAGGGGTAAAGGGGTATGGATTGGTTCGTATGAAAAAAACTCGGACATCTGCACCTGTCCAAGATTTTCTCAATTCATTCATATCTCCCCCGTATACCGGACAGATTCAATATGTGTTCGCGAGAGCTTGATCAGTTCTTTGATAAATTCCTCCGGTGATGCTTCGAAGTTCGTGTTGATCCAATTGGTTAAGAGGCCATAAAATCCATAGGCAGTGTAGCGGGTAAAATAATCCATATCGACGGGTGTATTGTTGACCGTATGGAATTGGAATTTTTCCTGGTAGATTTTCAAGATGGTCTGTGGGAATTCGGTATGTATGCCAGGGATGGTATCTGGATAGTTGATCAGGTCGAAAAATTTACGGTTTTCATGGATATAGGTGATAATCCCAAAAGACCTTGCATTCAGGTCAACGGTATGGATATATCGGTCCGACTGGTACGGTATTCCGACAGCTTCCTCCAGTCCTTGAAGTTTGGTGTGGAGAAGGTCATCGGCTAAATGGAATTTATCATGATAATGGATATAGAATGTACTGCGGTTGTATCTGGAATATTGCACAATATCTTTGACCGTGACGGCAAGGAACCCTTTTTCTTTGATCAAGTCGACCAGTGCCTGCTGGAAATGTTCTTTTGTTCTATCTTTGCGTGGAGTGGAAAGCTGCTCTTCCATCAGAGTATCCCCCAATCTTGTTCAATTCTTTATTGTATGTATAGTACATGGACAGTACGTCCGGATGTGTCTATCAACTGGACGTTCGTAAAACTATTGTTGGTTGGACTCTATCCAACCAGATACTATTATAAGGATGTAAGCCTTTTTACATGAGTAGATGTTCGTATATATTATAACAGGGGGTATCATAAATGGGAAAATTGCAGGATAAAGTAGCAGTCATCACAGGTGGAGTATCTGGTATCGGTGCTGCAACGGCACGCTTGTTCGCAGCTGAAGGAGCAAAACTGGTATTGATAGATATGAACGAGGAAAAAGGCGCTGCCATCGAAAAAGAACTGAAATCCCAAGGAACAGAAGCCCTGTTCGTAAAAGCAGATGTAACGAGTGAACAAGAAGTGCAAAATATATTTTCTACCACCTTATCTACGTTTGGAAAAGTGGATGTTTTATTCAATAACGCCGGAATCGGTGCGGTGAAACCGACAGAAGAATTGACCTATGCAGAATGGAGAAAGACGGTAGAGGTTGATTTGGATGGCGTGTTCTTGGTAGCCCAAGCGGCCATCAAAGAATTCTTGAAAGCTGGAAGCGGGGTCATCGTCAATACAGCTTCCATGTATGGCTGGGTCGGATCTCCTGGAAGTGCAGCATATAATGCCGCCAAAGCAGGTGTGATCAACTTGACCCGTTCACTTGGCTTGGAATATGCAGAGCGCAACATTCGGGTGAATGCGTTATGCCCAGGATTTATCGAAACGCCAATCCTAGGGGAAACCGACAGAGAATTCTTGACGAATGCCACACCAATGAAGCGTCTGGGCCAGCCAGAAGAAATGGCCAAAGCCGTACTCTTCATGGCCAGCGATGATTCTTCCTTCATGACCGGAAATTCCATGGTCATTGATGGTGGATATACAGCACAATAATAGAAGACTGACCATAAGGACCCATCTTGAATTTCATTCAGGATGGGTTTTTCTTATGCTCTAATCAACGGGTTAACCATCATAAAAAGGACTACTTCCTAACTCCTCCATCCATAGGTATAACCCATCCCTACAATGCCTTCACATCCAACTCCCTGATGAACTGGACGAAAGCCCGTACGATGTTCATTTCCAAGGAGTCTTCGAGATAGTACATCCATGTCTTTCTGGTAATCGGCCTGCCTGCAGTGTCAAGCAAGGGCTTGATGGAAAGGTCTGGATAATCCCGCACCACCAGGTTGGCGAGAATGGCATAGCCTAGCCCGTTCACGACCATTTCTTTACATGTTTCCACCTGGTTCACCTGAATATTGATATTGGGGCGTTGGCTGTAATTGCTGTACCACCAAGCGTCGACGATGTCTTTCATTTTCTCATCCGTGTAGTAATCGATCCGGGGCGCTTCCGGCAGGTCTTGCCACTCAAACTCCCAGGGGGCGGCGACACAGATTTCTTCTTCATAGAGCAGTTCTTTCTTCTCTCTCCATGTGTAATCCCCTTTGATGAAACTGATATGTACATCATGATTGAGAATCAGGCGGTGAACCTCGCTACTCCAGCCTGTCACTACTTGGAACTCCACGTTCGGGTACTCTTGCTTGAACAGGCGGAGGAGCTTCGGCATCTTGTTGAGGGCAAAGAAGTTGGAAACCCCCACCCGGAGAGTGCCGGAGACCTGTGATTTCATATTGTCCATTTGTTCCTCGATCCTCCGTTGGGCATGGAGCATCTTTGTCGCATGCTTTGCCAATTGCTCGCCTTCGGGCGTGAAGGTGATCCCTTTCTGTTTTCTCAGGATGAGTTTCACGCCATAATGCTCTTCCAGTTTCTGTATCCGCGACGTCACAGTGGGTTGGGAGACGAACAGGAGCTGTGATGCCTTTGTGATGTTCTCCGTGGACTTTAAAATGTCCAGCATCTCCCAATCATGATAATTCATCTCTATTGCCACCTCCACGAGAAATAGAAAATTTCTATGTCTGGTCATAGAAATTATATATTTTTTTTATGCCTAATTCAAACTTATAATAAAATTATAAAAATTACATAAAGGAGGAGAAGTTCATGAAGACATATACCGCAGGCCTGGAAGGTGTCATTGCTGCTGAAACGGAAATCTCCCTGCTGGATACGGTCCAAGAGAAAATCATCATCCGAGGGGAAGACCTGATCGATTTATCGAGCAGGGTCGGCTATGCAGAAATCGCCCATCTCTTATTGGAGGGGAATCTTCCATCCATTCAGGAGAAAGAACAGCTGGAAGGGAAGCTGAACATGCAAAGTGAAGTTCCGGCAGGTATTACAGAGATTCTGAAACTATTGCCGGGCACCACCCACCCGATGGATGGTCTCCGTACAGGACTGTCTGCCCTTGCAGGATATGATGCGGATTTGGAGAATCGGGAACTTTCGGCAAACAAAAGAAGGGCCTATGATATTTTGGGCAAACTTCCTGCCATCACGGTGAACAGCTACCGGCTGATCAATGGGGAGGAGCCGATTCAGCCGAACAAGAACTTGTCCTACAGCGCGAATTTCCTTTATATGATTACAGGAAAAGAACCATCCCAACTGGAAACGGAAATTTTTGACCGGTCCCTGCTGCTTTACAGTGAACATGAAATGCCTAACTCCACCTTCACCGCGAGGGTGATCGCTTCCACCCAGTCCGATATGTACGGTGCCTTGACAGGCGGAGTCGCGTCTCTGAAGGGAAGTCTGCATGGGGGAGCGAATGAAGCGGTGATGTATATGTTGAATGAAGCGGATTCTGCCGCAGCATTCGAACGGTTGATGTACAGGAAACTGCGCATGAAAGAGAAGATCATGGGATTCGGCCATCGTGTCTATATGAAGCGAATGGACCCAAGGGCCATCGTGATGAAAGAAGCACTGAAGGAATTATGTGACCGGAAGGGAGATCATCTGCTGCTTGATATGTGTGAGGCTGGTGAACGGGTGATGGAAGAGGAGAAAGGGCTGTATCCGAATCTGGATTATTATGCAGCCCCAGTCTATTGGATGCTGGGAATCCCGATCCCTTTATATACGCCGATTTTCTTTACTGCCAGGTCAGCCGGGATTGCTGCCCATGTCATCGAGCAGCATGAAAACAACCGTCTGTTCCGGCCAAGAGTGCATTACACAGGCAATTGATATGCATGAATGAAAAAACGAATCCAAATAGGAAAGGAAGAAAATTGATGCTGAAAGTCCAAACAGAAAAGAAAACCGATACATTGTTGGAGCAAATTGCAGATTATGTCTGTGACCATGAAATCACCAGTGAGGAGGCCTTTTCTACGGCCCACTATGTACTGATCGATACACTGGGCTGCGGAATTCTCGCATTGAACTATCCGGAATGCACCAAACTTCTGGGTCCGGTCGTCCCGGGTACAGTCGTGCCGAACGGAACAAGGGTGCCGGGGACTCCTCATGTGCTGGACCCGGTACAGGGAGCTTTCAATATTGGCGCGATGATCCGCTGGCTGGATTATAATGACACCTGGCTGGCTGCCGAATGGGGCCATCCCTCCGATAACCTGGGCGGAATTCTAGCGGTTGCCGACTATGTCAGCCAGGAGCGGATCGCCAGAGGCGAAGAGCCGGTGAGCGTTAGAGAAGTCTTGGAAATGATGATCAAGGCTCATGAAATCCAAGGCGTACTTGCCCTGGACAACAGCTTGAACAGGGTAGGACTGGATCATGTCCTATATGTAAAGATTGCGACTACTGCTGTCGTTACCAAATTGCTGGGTGGCGGCCGTCAGGAAATCATCAATGCCTTATCCCATGCCTGGATTGATAATTCCAGTCTCCGGACATACCGGCATGCACCGAATACCGGGTCAAGAAAGTCCTGGGCTGCAGGCGATGCGACCAGCAGGGGAGTACGGCTGGCGATGATGGCTGTGAAAGGGGAAATGGGCTATGCTACGGCCTTGAGTGCACCAGGCTGGGGCTTCGAGGATGTACTCTTCAACAAACAGCGCTTGACGCTCAGTCAGCCATTGGATAGCTATGTCATGGAAAATGTTCTGTTCAAGGTTTCCTATCCGGCTGAATTCCATGCCCAGACGGCAGCGGAAACAGCCGTACAACTTTCCCCTGAGGTGAGGAACCGCTGGGAGGATATCAGCCGGATTACCATCACCACCCATGAATCAGCCATCCGGATCATCGATAAAACAGGTCCATTGAATAATCCGGCAGACCGTGACCATTGCCTCCAATATATAACTGCTGTTGGATTGCTGAAGGGGAACATCACGGCAGAAGACTATGAAGATGAAGCGGCACAGGACCCGAGAATCGATGCCCTCCGCGAAAAAATGGTCATCGAGGAAGATAGACGGTATACCGAGGATTATCTGGATCCGGATAAGCGCTCGATCGCCAATGCCGTCCAAGTGCATTTCAATGATGGCACTTCCACGGACAAAGTCGATTGCGAGTATCCGCTGGGGCACCGGTTCCGCAGAAATGAAGCAATCCCCCAAATCCTGGAGAAGTACGCAGCAAATCTTTCTACTAAATATCCGGAAAAACAGCTGCAATCCATCAAAGAAAAAACCTGTGACTACAATCAGCTGGTGAACATGAAGGTCCATGAATTCACCGAGCTTTTCACTCAACCTTGAGGGAACGCATGATTGATCGTGACTCTATCAAACTGTAAATATAGGTAGAAGGATGCCCTGAAAGTTACAGGAAACAGTGCTTTTGGGGCATTTTTGCTGTCATTTTCCAGTTCACTTCCTCTCGACCAGCAAAAACCTGCAGATTTTTTCGGTAAAACTGAAGCTATTTGTTTTTTATTTACCAGACGAATGTTATATAATATTAATTATTAATATTCAGAAATCAAATAGATATATAGAAATAGTTGGAACGCATCTATCTATGATTTTCTCCAAAGAAATGAATGCGATTACAAACAATGATATGAGGGGTTAGTCAGGAGAGAATTCAATGATGGAGGTATTCAATGGTAGTAGAACACAAATTGCGTGATGGCTTGCAAATAATGGAGGATGGGACGATTCATTTCGATGGGGACCGGTCCATTCTTACATCTATCTCTGCGTTTGGTACATTGAGGAAGGACCTGCTTGAGAATATCGGCCAAAAGCGGGTGAAAGGGTTTCTGATAAGGTATGGAGAAGAATTGGGGAGACATGACGCGAGAAAAATGAAGGATAGGAAAGGAGCCTCCTTGGAAAAATTGGCGGAGTACGGTCCTGTCCTCCATACGATGCAAGGACATGTGCAATCCATCCCTGAGAAGATAGAGGTGATCCGGCCAGATGGCAATGAGAAAGCCTCCGTCCACATGGAAGGAATCTGGGAGAAGTCTTATGAGGCGGTGGAACATGTCCGCCAGTTCGGCTGCTCACCAACCCCTGTATGCTATACATTGACAGGTTATGCCAGCGGCTATCTCAGCGAGATATTCGACAGACCCATCATTTTCAAAGAAGTTTCTTGTTATGGGGCAGGGGATTCCCACTGCAGATGGGTCGGCAAATCACTGGATCTCTGGGACGGGGAAGTCGATGATGAACTGCCTTTTTACCAGGAATCGCCTATTGTCAAAGAGCTGGAAGTAACTTATGAGAGGCTGTTGGAGGAACGGAATAATTTTGCAAAGACCTATACGGTCCATAAGAAATTGACCAATGAGCTGTTGAGGAGGCGTGATCTCCATTCGATTGCCCACGTCGTGAATGAGTATATGGATGTTCCCATCCTTATTGAGGACGCGAAGCTTAGTGTGTTGGCCCAAGAGGGGTTCACCGAGGAGGAATTGGAAGCAGCATGCGAGGATTTCCGTTGCTATATGGATCACCCGATGAGGCAGAAAAACCCCATCAATCATACGAAACTATTGAAATTGGACAATCATACCCGGTTGGTCACACCGATCTATTTGCAGGATGACATTATCGGATACTGTTCCTTTTGCGGAGAAGAGGGAGCTGTATCGGAATCCAATTCCAATGCCCATCGGATGATCATCGAACAGATTTCATCTGTCTCTTCCCTGTATCTATTGAATGAAAAAACGGAGATCGAAGCAGCAGAACGGGTCAAGGGGCGGTTCCTGGAGGAAATCCTAAGCGGGAAATACCAGCCGAATGAAATCCTGCGCCGCAGCAACTATTTCCAGGTCGATCTTCACCAGCCCTTTAAAATCATGGCAGTCAAATGCTCTACCAGCAAAGAACCATTGGAAGAGGAGCTGCTCTTCTATGAGGATCTTCTGGAAACGACACTGCAATACTTCAAAAGGAATCAACTGAAGATATTGATCAGCCAATACACCAACCGGATCACCTTGCTGATCCCGGAACAGGGGGATGGCGAGAAAGACATCGACACCCTGTGCAGGGACTATTTCCAATTTCTTACCGAGGAGTATCCCGAGGCAACATTTTCTGCAGGGATGAGTCTGCCCTCCGACCAAATCGGACAGGCAGTGGATTCTTACCGGGAGGCACTGACAGCATTAAGGATGGCCACCAGGAAGAATAAAATCATTCATTTTGACAGGCTCGGCCTGATGGGACCGCTGATCAATGCCAACAATGAACAGGAAGTGAAGCGGATTGCTTCCTATATACTCGGACCGTTATGCGAAGACATGAACCATAAAAAACTGGAGCTTTTGAAAACCTTGCATATCTTCCTATCGAACGGCGGCAACCTGGAACAAACAGCAGCTGATATCGCCTTGTCACTCAGTGGTCTCAGGTATCGTCTCGGAAAAATAGAAGAGATGCTGGAGATGGATTTGCGCAACCCGACCACTAATCATCAATTGCTGCTGTCGTTGCAGGCATTGATTCTGATCGGGGAAATAGAGCTGGATTAGCTTTTTGATAACATGGCCGTTTTGACGGTATATCAGCATATCATTAGCACGGGCGCTCAGAATTTAAATGACTGGGCGTTTTTTTATGCTCTTTTTGCATAATCCATACACATTTGTCCCTTCCAATGATCTAAAAACAGACAGATACCTGCAGAAGTTCTTTTCTTTTCCGTCGGATGATGTCATTGTTTGTTAACGCTTACATTGATAATCTAAAAATAAGAAGTTTTTAGAAAAAATATTCGAACAGGAGGCGAAACCATGCTGAACGGCAAAGAATATTTGGAGAGCTTGAGGGATGGAAGAGAAGTATACCTGAATGGAGAAAAGATCGAGGATGTGACGGAACATCCTGCCTATAGAAATTCCGCCCGCTCTTATGCGCGGATGTATGATGCCCTGCATGATCCAGAGATGGAGAGCAAGCTGGTGACCACGACGGAATATGGGGACAAGACACATAAATTCTTCAAAACTTCCAGACATGCACAGGATCTGTTGGAATCAAGGGATGCGATTGCCACCTGGTCTAAAATGAACTTCGGCTTCATGGGACGCACACCAGATTATAAGGCGTCTTTCACCGCCCAACTGGATGCCTACGCCGACTACTATAAAGGATTTGAGGACAATGCGAAAGCATGGTATAGGAAAGCATCAAAAGATGTGCCATTCATTAATCATACCATCGTCAATCCGCAGGTGGACCGTTCGAAACCACTACACGAAAACAAGGATGTATTCGTCCGGGCCGTAGCGGAGAAGGATGACGGCATCATTGTCAGTGGGGCAAAAATGGTTGGAACTGCCGCGGCACTGACCCATTATAACTTCGTATCCAATTACGGACCGAAAGATCTGGGAGAAGGGGATGTCAGTCACGCGCTCATCTTTTTCGTTGCCATGAACGCGCCAGGAGTGAAAGTGATCAGCCGCCAGTCGTATGAACAGCAGGCAGCGGCGACCGGGTCGCCATTCGACTATCCGCTTTCCAGCCGGTTTGATGAAAATGATGCGGTGATTGTCCTGGATAATGTCTTCATTCCATGGGAAGACGTGTTGGCTTATAAAAATGTGGAAACCACCAACAACTTTTTCACGGAAACCGGGTTCTTCAACCGCTTTACGTTCCATGGATGCACTCGGTTCGCCGTAAAGCTCGATTTCATGGCCGGCCTTCTGCTCAAGGCTACCGAAGCTTCCGGCACCGACCAATTCAGAGGAGTCCAAGCGAATCTGGGTGAAGTGATCGCCCTTCGCAATATGTTCTGGGGATTGTCCACCTCGATGGCAACTGAACCGGAAATCGGAAGCAACGGCATCGCCGTACCGAACGGGGAATATTGCAATGCCTACCGTGTGTTGGCTCCGTCGACATGGCCGAGAGTCAAAAATATCTTTGAACAGGTGGTCGCCGGCGGCTTGATTCAGCTCCCTTCCAGTGCGAATGATTTCCTGAATCCGGAATTGCGTCCATATCTGGACCAATATTACCGGGGAACAGGAATCAGTGCAGAGGACCGGGTGAAATTGCTGAAGATGGTCTGGGATTCCGTCGGTTCCGAGTTCGGCGGCCGGCATGAACTGTATGAAATCAACTATGGCGGCAATACCGACAACATCCGCCTGGAAGCACTCAAGCATGCAGAGGGAGTGGGTGCGGCTGACAAATACCGTTCCTTCGTCGATACCGCGATGAGCGACTATGACTTGGAAGGCTGGACCAATGATACGTGGCTCAATGCCGGCAAAAGTGAATTGAGTGGAATCAAGTAAACCGTACGTCCTTACGTTTTCAGCTGTTTTTCAAAAATATCCATTAATAATAAGGGGGAGTCAGAATGTCAAATTTTGATGTAGCACAGTTGGCGCATGTGGAGTTGTATTCACCAAAACCGGAGGAAACCGTGAAGTTTTTTACAGATATCATGGGCCTTCAAGTGACAGAAAGAGCAGGACAGTCCGTCTACTTGAGAGCGTATGAGGATTTTTATCACCATACACTGAAAATCACGGAAGCCAAAGAGCCAGGCATGGCCCATACGGCATGGCGGTCCGGGTCGGAGGAAGCCCTCTACCGCAAGGTCCAGTCCCTGGAGAAAAGCGGGTATGGACAAGGATGGATTGAAGGCGATCTCGGCCATGGACAGGCCTATCAATTCCGGACGCCTGACGGCCATCAAATGGAATTGCTTTGGGATGTGGAATATTACCAAGCTCCAGAGGATCAGAAGACGGCGCTCAAAAGCCGTCCGCAAAGGAAGCCGAATGTCGGTGTGCCTGCGAGACGACTGGACCATGTGAACTTGATGTGCAGTGACGTGACAGCCAATAAAAATTTCATGGCCGATGAGCTTGGTTTCAAATTACGCGAGAACATCATCATGAATGATGGTCTGGAGATGGGTGCTTGGATGAGTGTAAGCCCGCTTGTCCATGAAATCGCGCTGATGAGTGACCAGCGGGGCGGAAAAGGTCGTTTCCACCATGTGGCGTTCTGGTATGGATATCCACAACACTTGATGGATGTAGCTGACCTGCTCGTGGAAAGCGGCGTACAGATTGAAGCCGGACCAGGTAAACACGGGGTCAGCCAAGCATACTTCATGTATGTATTCGAGCCGGGCGGAAACCGTGTGGAACTGTTCGGAGACTCCGGTTACCTGATCCTGGATCCTGACTGGAAACCGATCACATGGAAGGAAGACGAACTCGAAAAAGGAATCATCTGGTATGGATCTCCATTGCCGAATGAGTATTTCTTATATGGCACCCCGGATGTGCCAAGCAAAGTGCCGAGCAAGTAACAGGCAGTAGGCTGCACGTCATGAACGCTGGTTCGTGCTGTGCAGCCTGTATCTGTGGATTAGAATAGCCCGTATCGATTCAAAGGAAGCCACATGCAAATAGCATAGAAAATGGAGGGAAAGTCAGCATGCCGTTTATTCAGATAAACATATTGGAAGGCCGGGAAGCGGAAAAGAAGGAGCGGCTCATCCATGAGGTGACGGGGGTCGTTTCAGATGTATTGGATGCACCGAAGGAAAATGTACGTATACAAATTAACGAGATGGCACCGGAACATTGGGGAATAGCCGGAGAATCGGTCAAAAAGCGGAAAAATCTCTAGGAGGGTCATTATGGAACATGTCCAGACACGCGTCAAAGAAGTGAAGTCCTTTGTGAATGGTGAATATCTGGAATCTGCATCCGATGCCAAGTTCGATGTCTACAACCCTGCTACACAGGAAATCATCGCCCATGTCCAGGAGGCGAAAGAGGAAGAAGTGGACCGTGCCTGCCGGGCAGCAAGGAAGGCATTCGAGGAAGGGCCATGGAGGACCATGCCTTTATCGGAGCGCTGTCAGAAGCTGCGCCGGATGGCCGAGATCATTCTGGAGCGAAAAGAAGAATTGGCCAGATTGGAAGCGATGGATGTCGGCAAGCCATACCCGGTAGCCCTGGAAAAGGAAATACCACGGGCGGCGAACAACTTGAAATTCTTCGCAGATTTCATGGAGAAGCAAGGAGCCGAAGTCTATCCGATGGATGAAGACTACTTGAATTACACCCGGTATGAGCCGGTGGGTGTGGCATCCTTGATCACCCCATGGAATCTGCCGTTCATGCTGACCACCTGGAAGCTGGGCCCATGCCTTGCTGCAGGGAACACGGCAGTCATCAAACCGGCGGAAGTGACACCACTGACGGTCTCGCTTCTCGGGGAGATTGCAAAAGAAGCAGGCATCCCTGACGGTGTAGTGAATGTCATCCATGGATTCGGCCCAGGTTCTGCAGGCGAATACATGACTACCCACCCCGATGTGGACCTCATCTCCTTTACAGGGGAAACAGCCACAGGGAAATCGATCATGAAAAGCGGTGCCGATTCGTTGAAAAAAGTGTCGTTTGAGTTGGGCGGAAAGGCAGCCAATATCATTTTTGAGGATGCCAATCTGGATAAGGCCATCCAGACGTCCCTGCAGGCAGCGTTCATGAACTCCGGCCAAGTATGCTTGGCCGGGTCGAGGATTCTCGTACAGCGGTCGATTTTCGATGAGTTTGTCGAACGGTTCAGGGAAGCGGCCGCCAGTTTCAAGGTCGGTGACCCGCAGGACAGCGGAACCAATATGGGACCGCTGGTCAGCAAAGAGCATTATGAAAAAGTCACCAGCTATTTTGAAATTGCCGAGGAGGAAGGAGCCACCCTTGTCCATGGCGGCAAGCGGCCGGAACTTCCTGAGCATTTAAAGGACGGGTATTACCTGGAGCCGACCATCTATATCCAGGAGGATCCGAAAGCGCGTATCAGCCAGGAGGAAATCTTCGGGCCGGTTGTCACGCTGATTCCTTTCGAGACAGAAGAGGAGGCATTGGAAATCGCCAATGACACGGACTACGGGCTGAACGGAGTCGTCTGGACCGACAATCTGCAGCGGGCCCATCGGGTATCCCATCATGTGCGGGCCGGCACAATTTGGGTCAACTGCTGGTTCGTCCGCGACCTGCGCGCCCCATTCGGAGGATTCAACCAGAGCGGGGTAGGACGCGAAGGCGGACACCACAGCATGGAGTTCTTCACCGAAGCGAAGAATATCTGTATTGCGTTGGAATAGGATATATCGGAGACACTTCTCCACCTCATACAAAAGCGCTGTATCAGAAATTGATACAGCGCTTTAAGTTTGTTCAACGAACGGGCAGTTTTAATGACGTTCAAATGGCTTATACAAAGAGTTAGAGAAATAAACAGAGAGGAAAAGAAAGTATCTTTCCTCTCTGAATGACGGTTCCTTATTTATTCTAACGCCTGGGATAAATCTTCTTTAAGATCATCCACATGTTCGAGGCCAATTGATACACGCAATAGATTTGGCGGAGCCATCGTTGTGCTTCCTTCAACGGAAGCACGGTGCTCCAGGAAACTGTGCGTTCCCCCCAGACTTGTAGCACGGGTAAACAATTGTACCTTCGCAGCAACAGCCATTGCTTCACGTTGACCGCCTTTCACCTGAAAGGACAACATACTGCCGAATGAGCTCATCTGCCGTGCTGCAATATGATGTCCTGGATGGCCAGATAAACCAGGATAATGAACGGCTTCAACATTCGGATGAGCCTTTAAAAAATCTGCAACTTCCGTTGCGTTTGCACAATGGGTCATCATCCGAGGGGCAAGTGATTGTACGCCTCGCAGCGCAAGCCAACAGTCGAAAGGGGAAGGCACAGCACCTTTTGAGTGTTGCCATGCTCGTAAATTGGTCAACATAGGACTATCTGATTTTGCGACAACTGCACCAATCATTAAATCACTATGGCCTCCTAGATATTTCGTCACAGAATGGATGGACAAATCAACTCCAAGAGTGAGGGGACGCTGCAGAACTGGCGTTGCCCACGTATTATCGACAACAGTGTAAGCGCCAGACTCTTGTGCTAACTTGGCAACGGCTTCAATATCGGCAACTTTCAATAATGGATTAGACGGCGTTTCCATCCAAACCAGACCGGTTGGGGCGCTTTTTATCGCTTCCTCCACCTCTTGAAGATCTGTCATGTCAACAATCACTATGTCAAACTTTGCATCAATATCCGTTTCCGAAAGAAGGGAGCGAATACCAAAATACATATCGTTTGGCATGATAACCCGACGTGGTTTGTCCGAAGGAAGGGCCTCGATTGCTGAAGTGATTGCTGCCATTCCTGATGCGAACGTGACGCAATCGTACCCATCTTCAAGCGATGTGAGGCAGTCTTCCAGAGCCTGACGGTTGGGGTTGTTTTCCCGGCTATACACGAACTCATTTGGATAGGAGCCATCTGCAGCTCGTTCGAATGTCGTAGAGAGATGGATTGGCATGGTGACCGAGCTCGTTGATTTGTCAATCGAACGTCCGTAGTGAATGGCTTTTGTTTCAAAACGCATACATATTCCTCACTTTCAAAGATTTATTGTCATGATGCGTGATCATGGGCTTAATTTGGTTGCATTGAGATAACCCTGATGTTGTTAAAATTGCGTAGCAAAGCTGTTTTCCTCTATAATCTCCTCCGTCACTTTTTCATCTTTGATTTCAAAGTGCTTTGGAATTTAGATCCTCATCACCCCTCATTTAATTTCGCAGTTTAAAAAAAACTATCGATTATATAAAATATATTATGATAGAATCTGACATTTAAAAAGATACAGTTTTAAATAATCAAGCATGTCAGGAGATGTTATATGAAAGATTATCTATTTGCCTTAAACGAAAGCTCTCCCAAATACAAACAAATCTACGAGCAGTTCAAATCATTTATTGAACAGGGAAATGTGGAAGCTGATGAACAACTGCCCTCCATCCGGCAACTTGCTGATTCTCTTCAAGTAAGTCGCAATACAACCCTAATGGCGTATAATCAGCTGGTAGCGGAGGGGTATATACGCGGAGAAGGAAGAAAGGGTTATTTTGTCAATCCATTAGAGCCAACTCTTTACCAAGAACCACCAAGCCTCCCTGACAAAAAGAAAAGGAGAGAGAAAGAATCCGTACGTGTCGATTTTAGGACAGATGCTGTGGACCAGTCCCATTTCCCCTTGAAAATATGGAGGAGAACAGCGAATCATGTTCTATCATTGCCTGAGAGTTTTCGGTATGGGGATCCTTTCGGAGAGATGAGACTGCGTGAACAAATCGCAGGATACTTATTCCAATCACGCGGGGTAAGAACAGATGCAGATGCCATTATTATTGGCAGCAGTACACAACAAATGTTGATTAATCTAGGCTATATCCTACAGGAAGATTTCTCAGGTATGATCGTAGAAGATCCAGGGTTCGATGGCGCCAGGGAAGCTTTTCAATTCCACCGGTTTTCGCTTGAATATCTGCCAGTATATGCAGCGGGTGCAGATCTATCGCAACTTGAGCAGATGGATTCTGCCTTAATCTATGTAACACCTTCTCATCACAGTCCGTACGGTGTAAGCATGTCCATTCAACAACGACAAACGCTCATCGGGTGGGCAAACAAGGTAAAGGGATACATTATTGAAGACGATTATGATAGTGAGTTCCGATATACGCAACGGCCGTTTCCAGCACTTGCTTCTATTGATTCAACAAGGGTCATTTACCTGGGGAATTTCTCCAAATCATTTCTCCCAGGATTGCGTTTAAGCTATATGGTGTTGCCAAAGCAGCTCTTAGACCGTTATAAAAATCGGTTCCTGAACTTCGAAAGCTCGACATCCCTGTTCAGCCAATTGACAATGGCCAGATTTATGGAAAACGGGGAATGGAATCGGCATATTAAGCGAATGCGCCTTGTTTATAAAAGAAAAATGAAACACCTCGTATCAATATTGAAAACACATTTTGGGCAGAGTATATCCATTATTGGCGAACAGTCCGGTTTGTACGTATTAATTGAAGTAGATGTGGAGTGCTCAGAAGAATGGCTGATCGAGCAGGCTTATCATTATGGTGTAAAAGTGCGGCCAACTTCAATCTATTTCATAAAAAACCATTCAGATAGACCACTGATTAAATTAGGATTTAGCGGTCTTTCTTTTGATGAAATTGAGCTTGGTGTAAATCTCCTAAGAGAAGCGTGGTTATAAAAGTGCCTTTTTAGATATTTGTTCATTTACCAGGGAGATCCTTCAGCAGTTTTTAATATTTTACCATTAAGCTGCCGGGTACATTACCACAACAACGGTACTGCTTCTTTTGTAGGTATTGGAGCAGGTTAATGCAATAAGAGTAAGTTATAATCTATTATAAAAATGTTGTCATTGGAAGTGGTCTATATAATTTATGCAATCAATTATTTATAATTGCAGGTATTGCCGAGATTGGTGGAGGTTATCTAATTTGGTTATGGTTAAGAGAAGGAAAACCACTTTATTGGGGAATAGGTGGTGGAATGGCACTAGCCTTGTACGGTGTGATTGCTACATTTCAAGCCTTTCCATCGTTCGGTAGAGTTTATGCCGCATATGGCGGAGTTTTTGTAGTTCTTTCTGTTTTATGGGGTTGGGGTATTGATAAGAAAACACCTGATTTATATGATTGGACAGGTGCTGGTATCTGCCTAATTGGTGTATCCGTAATTTTATTTGCACCACGTCATTAAATACCTATCTTAAATCTGATGAATATCGGTATTCCAGGGCTTATTTTAATTTTACTTATTGCTTTAATTATCTTTGGACCATCGAAACTTCCGCAATTAGGAAAAGCAGTTGGACAAACTTTATCTGAATTTAAACGATCGACAAACGATATCTTGGATGATGTGAAAGAACCAATCGATCGGGTAAATGACATTGCCACAGATGCAGTCAAAGTCGATGCTGCAAAAGACGAAAGCAATCAATCCGATAATAAATCTTAATATAGAATCCAATAAAATATGTGTATTGCGTTGGAAAAGGATAAACCGGAGTCACATTTTACGCACTTCACACAAAAGCGTTGTATCGGACAATGATACAGCGCTTTTGACATTTTTTGGACTTGCTGCCTTCCAAAACTTGAGTCTGCCAATCTACCATCAGCATGTATATTGGCCGCGTCTATTGGCAAAACTGCCAATATATCAGACTAGCAATTGGGAGGCACTCCAAATGAAACATAAACTTATGGTAGGTATCGGCTTTTTTGTATGTCTCTTTATTTTTGAACCAACCGTCCATGCGGATAGTGGGCAGTTATATGAGGTCCATTCGGAAACCGTGAATTTGCGGGAGGCACCAGACCAAGGCGGAGAAGTTCTAGCTTATTTGAACAGCGGTGCACAGGTCACGATTTTTCAAGAATCGAATGGATGGGGAAGAACATTTTATAATGGTAAAGAAGCATGGATCGCCCTATATTTGCTGGTGGAAAAAAGTGAATCCACAGAGGCAGCGGTATCAGGGGCAAATGAAGAAGTGAATCGCCAACAAACATCAGAAGATACCGAAGAAGAGGAATCGGAAACAGCATCTGCTCCAAACAATGAGGGTGAAGAAGCGGAAGTTGATGAAAGTGAAGGATCGGCTGCTGAAGTCAGGGAAGAGGATGCAAATGAAAAAGTGGATCGGCAACAGATGCCAGAAAATATAGAAGAAGAGGAATCGGAAACAGTATCTGCTCCAAAGAATGAGGATGAAAAAGCGGAAGTAAGTGATGAAGGTGAAGCATCACCTGCTGAAGTCAGGGAGGAGGATGCAAATGAAAAAGTGGATCGGCAACAGATGCCAGAAGATATAGAAGAAGAGGAATCGGAAACAGTATCCCCTCAAAACTATGAAGATGAAGAAGCAGAAGAAAATGATGAAAAAGAAGCATCACCTGCTGAAGTCAGGGAAGAAAATGTAAATCAAGATGCACGCAGGGAGCAAATTGGTGAAAAGGCTTTGTCTGGCTATCATTTTGTTATTGACCCGGGTCATGGTGGAAAGGATACAGGAGCGGTCCGGTCAGGGGTGGATGAAAAAACAATAAACCTTTCTACAGCAAGGAAACTTTATGAACAGTTGCGTGATAAGGGGGCTTCCGTCACGTTGACCCGGACAGAAGATACGTTCATTTCCGTCGACCAGCGGGTGCAACTCAGTAATTCCACTGCTGCAGATGCCTTCATCAGTCTGCACTATAATACATTCAAAGACCAATCAATAAGTGGAGTCGATATCTTTTATAATAATGGGAGTCAGGAGCTTGCCGAATCCGTTCAGAAATCATTGGTCCGTCACGTCCAGCTCACGGATCGCGGCTCGAAGCAAGCTGATTATAAAGTGTTGAGAGAAAACAGGCAACTGGCTCTATTAATAGAGCTCGGTTTCATTTCCAATCCGGAAGAACGAGAGCTAGTCCAAACGGATGGATACCAAGAAAAAGCTGCTAAGGGCATTGTCGCTGGATTGGAAGACCATTTCAGCAAGGACTGAGCGATCACTAGAAAGGCTGTCTTCCTTCTCACATGGCAATCGAACAGCAAGTCAGAGCGGCACGAGAATTTCCCAGCCAACTTTGACAATCAGGAGATTCTATAAAAAAGTAACCATCCTATACCCCTGGCCAGAAGTAGAATGGTTACTTTTCACATCTATGTTTCTGATTGATTCATTAGGTCGGACGATGACCCTGTCCCTACAGGATTTCTAGATACTTTCACCTTGGAAATCATTCGGCCATCTACTTCTTCAATCTGGAAGGTCAATCCTGCATACTCAATGGAGTCGTTGTCTCCAGCCTCGGGGATACGTCCGATTTGGCTAATGATAAATCCGCTCAGCGTTTCATATTCGTCGATAGGAAGTTTCACATGGAAATAGTCTGCTACCTCGTCCAAGTTGATGCTTCCGTTGACATGGAAGGTGTTGTTATCAAGCTTTACGATATCGGTAACAACTTCATCATCTTCATCGAAAATCTCACCGACAATTTCCTCCAATAGATCTTCCAGTGTAACAATCCCAGCTGTTCCGCCGAATTCATCGATGATGATGCCGATATGGATGTTGTTATCCTGGAAATCCTTGAATAACTCTGCCATCGTGTTGAACTCTGGCGTCATATACGGTGTCCTGCAGAAATCCATCAAATCGAAATCATCCATATCATGCGGTTCGCTCAGATACTCAATGAGATCTTTGACATACAGTATTCCAACAATATTATCGATACTTTTTTCGTAGATTGGCAGTCTTGAAAATCTTTCTTCGGTGATGACGGATATAACCTCTTTCAGCGTTGCATCTGCAGGGAGTGCAATGATATCGGTCCGATGGGTCATTGCCTCACTGACCTTGACTCCTTTCAGTCTGATGGAGCCTTGGATCATTTTATTCTCATTTTCCTCAAAAACTCCCTCTTCTGTCCCAACATTCGCCAACACGGCTAATTCCTCTCTGCTTGTCGTAGTTGCTTGGCCATCAGAGGATTTGCTTGAGATCACTTTGGTGATGAGCTCAGAAATGATGACAAACGGGTACGTAATATAGATCAAGTATTGGATGATTTGACCAGATGCCAGCGCCATTTTCTTCCAATACC
This sequence comes from Virgibacillus xinjiangensis, assembly GCF_042643145.1. Taxonomy (NCBI): domain Bacteria; kingdom Bacillati; phylum Bacillota; class Bacilli; order Caryophanales; family Bacillaceae; genus Virgibacillus; species Virgibacillus xinjiangensis. The sequence goes on along the minus strand of NZ_JBHRSA010000013.1, from coordinate 27,836 downwards.
TGGCGCCCAGCGTTTTAGGAATGATCTCGGAAAAGACAAGGATGAGAATGGTAAGAACAGCCGAAATCACCCCAAAATATGCTTCACCAAATACTTTAGTGGCTTGCGCACCCACACCAGCTGCCCCTACGGTATGGGCGATGGTATTGAGCGTCAAGATAGCGGAAAGGGGACGGTCCACACTTTTCTTCAGATCCAGGAAAAGATTGGCCCGTTTGTTTCCGTCTTCCGCTCTCACATTCAAGTACGAGGGAGTGGTGGACAGAAAAACGGCTTCCAGTATGGAACAAAGAAATGATATGCCTATTGCCAAAAACAAGTACAATATCAGAAGTGTCATGAGATAAGCTTAACCTCTTTCCAAATTATTAAGTAATATAGAATAGTTTATCATACGTAATTATTCATTTAATAGGTAGGAGCATTTTACAGCGGATCAATGCCCGAATAAACAAGCACCCTTCAAGCCTGGCCGGTTGGCTGAAGGGTGCTTTATTAGGTGTTGGATGGAAGAGGATTTCATAGGATGGTCGAAGCTTGGATGTACGTATCCAGCCAACAAAGGTCCATTGCAAGGTGGACAAGTAAAAAAGAGTTTTATTGTCTGCCTTGAGAGCTGAGGTTATAAGAAACAGCTACTTGTGCTATCTAACCCAGTAAGAGTTGATTCCATGGTTGATGATTCTTGCATCTGGAGGTACTTGTCTGATCGCATTATAGGCGTTCAAATAATCACCAATACCCGTAAGAATCATAACCCAGGATAAAATGCCAACATATACAGATATAATATTATTAAAATCAAAAACTCCAATGGAGAATAATAGAAAGGGGAGATATCCAAGTATGATATTCGGCGCCATGCATACCCATACAAATCTATATTTTGATAATGGACTATTAAAGTGAACGAACAAGGCCCCTTCGTTCATTTTCGTCCAGATTTCTTTTTCTGAGTATCTTGGCAAACTGAATGCATGAATCAATTCATGCACATATGTAAGAATCATGCTTAGCAGGCCAATGAATACATAATGATAAACAGGTATGGCCAGGAAATTTTCGATTTTCATAATCATTATAGTTGTGGAAAGTAAAAGTATAGGCAAACTGATTAGTCCACCTAATAAAAACGCTGTAGAAATACTATTCGGCTCTTTGAATTTGACCGCATTATGAGGCAATGATCCTCTTTTCAATTGGTTCTCGTCTGTATATTTTCCTTTGAACTTTATATTAAACATGTTTTCTCCCCTAGATTACGACCTTTAAAAATATGGATAGTAACGAACCTCTTATATTTTAGCATAAGTAGCTGTATAAGCTTTCAATTAAACAAACAGTCCAATTCATTTACAAATTGGACTGTTTGAGGAAATGATTTACTCTATAAATGATTCGTAATTTAAGTAGAAAGGAACACTCTGTTATATAAGAGTGACTGATCAACTGTGCCTTCTGTCCAAAACTTTCAGTGTGAGCCAAGTTGCTTTAAGCTCTGTTAGTACCATCTTAATCTTATTGCTGTTTTTATGAATTCCCCTTAGATAAGGGCGAATAGACTTGTAAGTGAGATTAGTAGTACAATAGGTGGAACTAATTTTGGAACCTTGACAATGTTTAAGAAGTTAGCTATTAGTAGTCCGACAAGACAAGCAATCCCCAACAATATACTTAACTTACCAATCGTCAGAAAACCAATGGTCATGTACAATACTTTCCTCTCTGCCTAATCAGTCTAACCAGTTTTCGACTACTGTACCAGCAGCATATCCGACAGCTACACCACCAGCAAGGATGCCCACGCCAGCTACTACCATGGAACCAGTGATTACCAAACCACCATCAATATCCATTAGTTCGTCGTTTCCTATAACTTCATAATTATTTTTCTCAAGCGATACCACATTATCCATATGAATTCCTCCCTAAGTTAATTTTTACTTAAAACTACAAATCAGTCTGAAAATGCCCAAGCAGCACCAAGAGCGACACCGCCAACAAACAGAACTCCACCTACGATTGCAGAACCAGTAAATGCTAATCCACCATCGATATCCATTAATTCATCTTCACTGAGAACTTTATGCTCGCTCTCACTCATATTTTTTTTCAAAGCTTCTTCCATTTTCATCCTCCTCCTTTCCTTTTTTGAACACACAAAAAATATAGTAGCATAATTGCAAAGAAAATGTAATATTTTTACTTAATTTTTCTAATTATGGTTTTTTTGTACTTTTTTCTTCCAGTTTTCAAAGTATTATTGCCTTTTAATAGATTAATTGATATAGTTCCTTATGGAATAAATGTAACAATTGTGTAACATTTTTCGGATTGGCACTATAATATAAAATAGCATTGAGGGTTATGGTCAGTATGATTTGTATAAGACAACAAGATGAAAGAGATTGCGGGATTGCATGCCTTGCAACTGTATTAAAGACCTACAAGACTGAGATTCCACTCAGCAGATTACGTGAATTGTCAGGAACAGATTCCAATGGAACATCAGCTTTTGGATTGAAAAAATGTATGGAAGAATTAGGTTTCGACTGTACCGCAATAAAAGCAGACAGCAGTGTGTGGAAGGAAAAAGATCTGCACTTTCCGCTTATAGCCCATGTAATGGTGAATAAGTCCTATTTTCATTACGTGGTAATACATAAAGTCAAAAAAGATAAGCTAATAATAGCTGATCCTGGGGAAGGAATAGTCAAGAAGCCAATTGAGGACTTTGAAAAGGAATGGACAGGTGTTCTATTGCTAATGATCCCTACTGAAGAATACGCTCCACAAAAGGAAAAAGTGGCTGGAATAACATCGTTTTTACCTACGATTTTCAGAAAGAAAGCGATGATATTCAATATTTTCCTGGCTTCCTTGCTAATAACTTTGTTTGGAGTATTAGGTTCTTACTACTTTCAAGGATTAATTGACTATTTTATTCCTAATGGAACAAAAGATTCGTTAAGTATTATTTCTATAGGCCTTGTGTTCGTTTATATATTCCAGGTTATATTTGAATATAGTCGAAGTTACATATTACTAATCATGGGGCAGCATATGAGTATTGATATGATGCTTAGCTATTTTAAGCATGTATTACACCTGCCCATGAATTTCTTTGCTACAAGAAAAGTCGGAGACATAATGTCCCGGTTTCTTGATGCCAATAAAATCATTGATGCTCTAGCCAGCGCTACATTATCAATGATTTTAGACATAGGCATGGTAATCATTATCGGCATTGTGCTGGCAGTACAGAATATGACGTTATTTCTAATCACACTTTGTACTTTGCCATTTTATATCATCGCTATTTTGTCTTTTGTCAAATTCTATGAAAAGGCGAACGAGCAGGAAATGGTTGCTAGTGCCCAACTGAATTCAAGTATGATAGAAAGTATTAATGGGGTAGAGACAATCAAGTCATACCATGCCGAGGAAAGAATCTACAATAAGGTTGACGAGAAGTTTGTGAAACTTCTAAAGAAGACCTTTGTTAGGGCTAATCTGGATAATTTGCAGAGCTCCTTCAAGCATCTAATCGAATTGCTGAGTACTGTAGTCATCCTATGGGTTGGTTCCTTTTTGGTTATAGATGGAGAAATCAGTATTGGGCAACTCATTACATATAATTCTCTATTGGTGTTCTTCATAAAACCACTTAAAAATATTATTAATTTACAAGTAAAGATACAAACAGCTCAAGTAGCGAATAAGCGTCTAAATGAGGTGTTTTATATTGAGCCAGAAGTAAGTGAACATGAGAGATTGAAAGTGAAAGATCCGTCCATCTTGGATAATGAAATTACATTCAATGACGTAACTTTTTCCTATGGTTTGAAAGCTCCTGTGTTGAGGGATGTTTCCTTTTCTATTCCTTTCCGTTCCAAAGTTGCACTAGTGGGGGTCAGTGGTTCTGGTAAGTCAACGGTAGCTAAACTCTTAGTTAACTATTATGAACCGAAAGAAGGCAGCATTGCCTTTAATAATATAAACTCAAAAGATATTGATAAATATTATTTAAGGGATCATGTAACCTATGTCCCACAGGATTCATTTTTCTTTTATGGATCAATACTGGAAAATTTAACATTCGGCATACGAGATAACATAGATTTCAAAAGAATTTTGGAGGTTTGTGAACTTGTTGAATTGACGGAGTTCATAAACTCCCAGTCACTCCGTTTTCAGGCTCCGATAGAAGAAGGAGGCTCAAACCTATCAGGAGGTCAAAAGCAAAGAATAGCTCTAGCCAGAGCGTTATTAAAGAACGCAGAAGTCTTGATCCTAGATGAAGCTACAAGTAATATGGATACTCTTCTAGAACATAAAATAATATCTAATTTGTTAAACCTCAAAGATAAAACCATTATTTTTGTTGCTCACCATCTAAAAATTGCCAAAAAATGCGATGATATTTTGGTCATGGATGGAGGACGGCTTGTCGAATCAGGTACACATGAGCAGTTATTAGAATCGAAAGGTAAATATTACAGTCTATGGGAAATTTAGAAGAAAGGAGGAGCATTAGAGTTGGAAAATAATTGGAAGGATAACTCTTCTATTTATAAGAAGAGCCATAGCCATTTCTATATGTACATTCTATATCCTGTAATTTTACTATTGGTCGTTGTATGTATCTTTCTATTTGTTGGTTACAGAGAAGTTACGGTGGATGCAATTGGTTTATTAGAACCGACAGAGACCGAATTAGTACAGGCTAGTAATTCGGGTGAAATAGTGGATAACTTTTTAGAAGAAAATAAAGAAGTGAAGACTGGCGATACTTTATTGGTATTCGATGAAAAACAAATGAAAAGAGAAGAAAAAGAGATTCAAACTAAACTTGACGAGTTAAATGAACAGAAAGAGGAATTGTATACACTGAAAGAAAGTATAACGAACGAAGTCAATTATTTTGAAGGCGATGACCCTTTTGGATACTCTGAAATAGTGAATAATTTCCTTGAAAAAAAAGAAAACAACGAGGACATAGTTGAAATACTTACGGGTACAGAGAAATCGATAGAAGAAGAGAATGAATTGATAAGTAACATGCTCGAGGACAAAAAGAAAACTCTCTCTAATACTGAAGGCTTAAGAGAAGCGCTTAAAAATAATGATGATTCGTTCCATACCGAAAGTGAAAAAATCAATAATCAGTTTGATTTCTATAGTGAACAGATAAACTCTTCCTTAGATAAAGAAAGAGAGAAAACGAGTATTCTAAGTAATTTGGATTCTCAAATTGATAATATAGAGGGAGAAATTCTGAATCTTGAGTTGGAAATTAGTAATAACTCTTCTTCAATTAGTAGCTTGGATCAGCAAATCTCAACTTCTCAATCAAAGAATGATTTAACTAAAAGCGAAAAGCTTGCGGAAATAGCATCGCAAATTCAAGCAGTGGAAGATGAAATAACGACGAATCAGAGCTCTCTCAATGAGATGGAAGTTCTCTCTGAGAAAAATAAAGTGGTGGCAAAGTCAGATGGCATTATACATATCAATGAGGAGTATAAATCTACTTCTTCTGTTACAGAAGGCACTGTTCTGGCAGAGATTTTACCTAACCTAGAAAAAGATACGGTTGAAATTGTTACTGCTATACCAGCATCTGATATGACCAACGTAGAGGTGGGAATGCAATTTACGTTTACTCTCGATGTAAAAGGTGTCTCTGAAAAAGCCTTACGTGGGAAAATCACTGAAATCGCCAGTAACAGCACTCAAACAGAAAAAGGGGTTTTCTACCAAGTTAAAGGGTCCGTAATTGAAATTCCAGAAAGTACTCCTTTACGTTTTGGATTAGCCGGAGAAGTATCATTAATCGTTGGAGAAAAGACCTATTTTAATTACTTTAAGGACAAAATTTTCTAAGGGTTATTCTAAAGGTCAGAAGGTTTTAAGTTGATAACCGACGTGGGGGAAGGTGTAACTAAGATTTTTTAGTTGCACCTTCTTTTTTTTGTATTCCGGTTAATTCACGCCAACTCAAAGAAATTCCAGTTCACTGGATATTTCCCTGATATGATCCTGATCAGCCCAAAGGATGAAGTAGTTGTACGTATCGTCGTTGATCATGATCGATTCCGGATAGGCCGTGATAAAGGCGGCCTGTTGGTTCATTTCAGGCGGCTGGTCGTCTGATGGAAGGATGATACAGGCGTCTTCACCGAGGTGGGTTGTCGCCACAATCTGTGGATTGGATCCATAAGGTTCTAATGGATGGTAGGCTTCATTCCGGCATACTTCTTCCAGCGCACTTTCGGAAAGAATGGCCCCGATTTGAAAAAATCCGTCAGGTCCTTCAAATCGTTCAGCGGTTGTTTGCTGCCAGTCGGCTGGGTAGCGTAGGGATACTTGGTAGACGTCACTGCGAAATGTCTTCTTGCGTGCTGTTTGGGATGGCGACCATTTAAGATAGGAAATCGCATCTGCTGTAAATAGTCGGATTGGAACGGGATGGGAAACGTCCAAGGCCCATGCTTCGTTCGGACCCATAGCTTGTCGGCATCCGGAGAGATAGGCGATTTTGTCTCCATTGGGCGACCAGGTGACATCCGAACTGAAACAATCGGCAATGGCCCAAGTCTGGAGGTTCCTGCCGGCCCGGTCATCCGTTTGAATGTAGGAATAATAGCCGTTTACGTAAAAGGTGGCACTGTATGCAATCTGCTCTGAACCCGGGGACCATTCGGGATTGTAATTCTTCCCAAGAGGGCCGCCTGGAAGTGTTTGTATCGCTCCTGTTGAGATATCGACTGTTGTCACCAAGGAAACACTCACTCCCGGACCGGTGAAAAGGGCGTAAGCGCCATCTTGAGAAAGACGCACATTAAAAAAAGACGCTTCTTCCAGTTGGGTGATTTGCCTTTTGTTCATGCCATCGGTCTGAATCCGATAAAGCTGAGGGGTTCCGTTCGCATCATTTGCTTTGAACAGCAGTTCATCTCCTGAAGGGAACCACTGGACATCACTTGCACCAGGCTGGTCGAGGGTTCGAGCACTGTGTGCATGTATATCGTAAAGTACGATCTGATTACCCTTTACATAGCTGAGTTGCGTGCTGTCAGGAGACCAATCCAGCAAGGTGTAGGGGCTGATTTGGTCGATCCGGGCAATCGAATCTGTTTCTACATCAGCAACATACACGATTTTGTTTCTGCCAATGAAGGCTATTTTCTTGCTGTCGGGCGACCAAAACGGTTCAGCGTACTGCTCACCAAGCCCATTCGTCAGTCGGGAACTGGATCCATTCCGCGGGTTGTACAGCCATATATCAAAGCTTCCTCCCTGTACAGCTGTATAGGCAAGGAGTCCATCCCCGCCTGGAGGGGCATACGGGATGACAAGGTTCATTCCCGGATAAATCGTATCGGATGGCAATTGATTCACCGTGCGGATCAATTGCGGCAGAATGCCCCCTTCTGTTTGGACGTTAAATTTTGCAGCTATTCCATAAAGGGTGTCTCCCCGCTGGACGACATAATAAGGCACACCTTCAGGGATGGTAAGCACTTGTCCCGGCTGGATGATATAGGGCGGCTGCAAGGAGTTGGCCTGGATGATGGATGCCAGGGGAATGCGGTAGCGCTGTGCAATCCTGTAAACAGTGTCTCCTTGCTGCACCAGATAGGTCGTAACACCTGGAGGCATCGACAACTGTTGGCCGATGAAAATCGTATAAGGCGACACCAACCGGTTGGCAGCAATAAGGGATGGGAGCGGCACTTGCCAGCGATTGGCTATTAAGTAGACGGTGACCCCCGGCTGCACCGTATAAAACATTTGCATGCGATCACCTCTTATCCATGGTCTTGACTAGTTTATGTACATGGATTTCGCATTAGAATATAGAGGACGCCAACACCATCCCTTCCAAGGCTGATGTTGCTTTTACAGCTATTGATTTCCCTCACCTATACATGGTCCTTCCGTTTTACATACCGTGTAGGGAGGAGGTGAAATTGATGGAGAAATTCATTGCTCATCTGGAAGGTGCGAACGAAGTACCTCCAGTAAGGACAGATGCTTTCGGAACAGCTGAGTTTGTCGCCAACAGGGATTGTACAAAGATCAAGTTCGAGCTGGAAGTCAACCAGATCAGAAACTTCATCCAAGCGCATATTCACTTTGGAGCCCGCAATGAGAATGGGCCTGTTCTCGCCTTCCTTTTTGGCGCCGATCTGGCGACACTGGAAGAGCAGAATGGGATAACCACTCGCCGAGGGGTAATTACAGGCGTCATTACAGATGAGGACATTGTTCCCAATGATGTAGGTGTAAGAGATGTGAAGGACCTGCTGATGTTGATGCGTAAAGAATTGACGTATGTGAATGCCCATACCGAACAAAATCCTGGTGGGGAAATCAGAGGGCAGATCATTCCGTTGCACCATAGACGATACTAGGTAACTTAGCCAAAAAGATGGGGAATCTATCGGCTGAGCAGTATTGACAGAAAAAAAACCTGGACCATCCTCCTTCGTAGAAGAAATGTCCAGGTTTCTTTTATTCTTCAATTCGATTTCATTAACAGATAGATGAAATAAGGGGCGCCGATGAATGCTGCCACAATCCCTGCTGGAATCGTATCAGATACCAACACGTTCCGGCCGATGGTGTCTGCTGCGATCAACAGAATCATTCCCATCAGTAATGCGATAGGGAGGTATGACTGGTGTCTAGGTCCTACCAGGCTTTTTGCTATATGCGGTGCCATCAGCCCGATGAAACTGATTCCTCCTGTCACGGATACCGCTGCGGCTGCCAGGGCAACGGCGATGATGATCAGGAGAAATCTTTCTTTGTTCAGGGAGACACCCAATCCGATCGCACTAGGCTCACCCATTGCCAGGATATTCAGCGTGTTCGCTTTGTAAAAGATAACCGGCAGACAAACAAGGAGCCATGGAAGCAGCGCCAGGATGAATGGCCAGTCTGTTCCCCAGATATTGCCGGCGAGCCATCGGGAGACAAACTCCACATCGCTGCGTTCTGCAGAGGAAATCAGCAGCATCATCAATCCCGAGAGAGCAGAGGCAAAGCCGACACCGACCAATACGAGTTTGACGGGCTGGATCCCTTTTCCTTTTTCATAGGAAAAAAAGTAAATGCAGAGAGCCGTAATGATCGCACTGAGGAAGGCGACCATCGGCAATACATAGGCATAGTGCTGGATATCGGACTGTACAAAGAGATAAAAGATGGTGATTCCCACACCGGCCCCGGCATTTATCCCGATGATACCCGGGTCTGCCAGGTCATTCCTGGTCACACTCTGCAGTAATGCACCGGACATGGCCAGGGCCATTCCCGCAAGCGCTAGGATAATGGACCTGGGGAGGCGGATGGAAAATAGGATGAATTCTTCTTTGAACGAGCCGAACCCGGATAGCGTCGGGACGATACGCCAGATGGACAGGGTGGAATCTCCCAAGGAGACACTGCAGGTAAACACCCCGATCAAGATGGCCACAAGAATGGCTATCCATTTTCTTTGCTTTTTCTGTTTCTGTTCAGCCAAATGCTCGTCCTCCTCTACGTACCAATAATAAGAAGAACGGTAGACCGACGATGGCCACAATCGCAACAACCGGGGTTTCAAATGGAGCGTTCAGGGTGCGCCCGACCAGGTCTGCGATAACCATGAACAGCCCGCCTGCCACGATGGACATGGGAACAATCATCCGGTAGTCGGAACCGACCAGCCCCCGGACAATATGGGGAATGATGAGCCCCACAAATGCAAGGTTTCCAACCAGGGCCACCGCAGCTCCAGCAAGGAGGACCACGATTCCCATGAGCAAGGTTTTCAGCAAGGCGGTTTTCTGGCCCAGTCCGACAGCCACTTCTTCATTCAGGCTCAGTATCGTCAAATGCCGGCTGAGAGCAATACTGGCAAGGAGGCCGGCGATGATGACAGGAACGACCAAGAGTGCCTGCCAAGTGGTTCCGATCAGACCGCCAGCAGTCCACATGGACACATCTTTGGATATATGGAAAAGAATCCCCACTCCGTCCGCCAGTGCTTGTAGGAAGGCTGTGACGGCAGCCCCTGCCAATACCAGTTTCAGCGGAGAAAGACCCGTTTTCATGGACCCGGCAATCCCGTAGACAATCCCCATTCCGACAGCAGCTCCGATGAAACAGGCGATAATGATCGAAAGGTACGATGCTGACGGGATAAGTGCCATGGTCAGCGCCAAGGCTGCATTAGCACCTGCCGTGATGCCGAGCAAGCCTGGGTCTGCAAGCGGATTGCGGGTGACACCCTGCATGATGGCCCCTGAAACGGCCAGGGCACTGCCGACAAAGAAGGCTGCAATCACCCGTGGGAAGCGAATTTCCTGCAAGACGGAGTAGTAATCTCCACCAGTCTTTCCGATCATGGCATGCCAGACATCCCGGAAGGTCGTGTCTGCCGCACCGAATGTGAGGGCGGCATAGAAACTCAGGAACAATAACAGCAAAGCTGTAAGCAATAACAATGGGAAGGGGAGGGAACGGACCTTTTTCATCTCGTCAGTTCCCTGGCTTCACTCGGTACCGAGAAATTTTTCTTCAAAGAAATCCAATTGATACTCGAGACTCAGAGCATCATTGAAATAGAAGGCTTTTGCGTCTGCCTGGAAGACGTTCCCCTTTTCAACCGCGTCTATATTGTTATACCAATCGGCTTCCAAGAACGATGTGTCCTGGTCATTGGTCAAGCTCAAAATCACATAATCGCCGACATAATCACCCAAGACTTCCTGGGAGATGGCAAAGTATCCTGGTTCCATGGCGACTTCGGCTACCGCCTCTGGCATTTTCAGGTCCATCGCTTGATATAATATTTCCGTCCCACGGCCCCAATTGTCTCCAAAGAGATAGAATTGTTTCTCAAAGTTTTCAATCACTGTGACAGTAGAATCTTCCCCGATTTTGGCCTTGATATCCTCACCCAGGGCTGCGGCACGTTCCTTGAAGTCTTCTGCCCATTCCCTCGCTTCTTCTTCTTTGTTCACGACTTTTCCGATTTCGATATGCTGCTCGAGATAGTCGTTTTTGCCATAGGTGAACAGAACGGTCGGCGCGATTTCCTTCAGTTTGTCGGCATTTTCTATGTTATTCAGGCCGATGATCAAATCAGGTTCCAACTCGATGATCTTCTCCAAGTCTTGATTGGAAACTACTTCGGCTTGCTCCAAGTGTTCTTCAAAATTGGGGTTCATAGCCGACCAGGAATCGACACCGACCACATTCACTCCCAGCTTGATCAGATCCCCGGCATAGGAGGACAGTACGACAACGCGCTCAGGGTTTGCCGGCACCTCGACCGGTCCTGTTTCGGATTCATATGTAATGGTGTCATCTGTTTCATCCTCGCTGCCTGTTTCCGCATTACTGGAACACGCTGCCAAGATGAGGGTAAGCAGGATAAGCATGGGAAATATCCATTTTTTCATGATTTTTCTCTCCTTTTAATAGATTGTAGGTGATACACATCGGTTTTTCTGTTCGCGGGTCCTTCCCGATAACCGCATCTATTTGGAATACTTCTTTCAAAACTTCCGGTGTGATGACCTCCTCTGGACTCCCGGCCTGGATCAGCCTGCCATTGGAGAGTGCGATCACGAAATCCGAGAAGCGTGCAGCTTGATTGAGGTCATGCAGTACCATGACGATGGTTTTGCCTTCTTCCTTATTCAGCTTCTGGAGCAATTCCAGCACTTCCAGCTGGTGGGCCATGTCTAAGTAGGTAGTGGGTTCATCCAAGAAGATGATATCCGTATCCTGAACCAATGACAGGGCGATCCACACACGCTGCCGTTGGCCACCTGACAGGGCATCCAATGGCTGGCCGCGAAACGCTTCTGTCTGGGTGACGTCTAGCGCCCATTGGATGATTTCCTTATCCTGTTTGGATAGATTGCCAAATCCCTTTTGGTAGGGGAAACGGCCATAGGAGACCAATTCTTCCACCAGAAGGCCACTGGAACTGTCTGGATTTTGCGGAAGAAAAGCAAGCTGTCTTGCTAGTTCCTTTGTATTGATCTGGGCAATCGCTTTCCCGTCCAGCATGATTTGTCCGGCTTGAGGGGCAATCACCCTGGTCATCGCTTTCAAAAGCGTGGATTTGCCACAGCCGTTGGAACCGATGATGGTGGTGATCTCGCCATCCGGGATGCACATGCTCAGATCATGGACGATCGTCTTGTCTTCATAGCCGACCCGGACATCTTCCACGGTCAATCGCATTAATCCAACCCTCCCTATGTAATTTTTATAATATTCATGGTATGATAATTGAAAATGATTATCATTATCTATTACATAGTTAGATAGTAAATAGTAAACCGCTTGCTGTCAAATGAAAATTAAAAAAATAGTCAATACATAGATGGGAGAAGACGTATCATGAAGGAACTATTCGATGTCACCATTATTGGTGGAGGGCCTGCGGGTCTGTACTCAGCCTTTTATAGTGGATTGCGTGGAATGAAAACGAAAATTTTGGAAGCACAGCCATCACTTGGCGGAAAGGTAACATTATATCCGGAAAAAATGATCTGGGATGCAGGAGGACAGCCTCCTGTCACAGGGGCTGTGTTCGCCAAGCAGCTGGTAGAACAGGCTCTGACATTCAATCCGGCCGTCGTTTTGAACAGAAAAGTGGACTTCCTTGAAAAAGATGGCAACAACCAATTTGTCATCACAACGGATGACGGGAGTAAGCATCATTCCAAGTCGGTCATTCTGGCAAATGGGGGAGGGATCATCACGCCGAAACGTCTCGAGATCGAGGGAGCCAGCCGGTTTGAAGGGAACAACCTCCATTACAGGATGCCTTCCCTTAAGTCCCTTCACAATAAGGTCGTGATGATATCCGGAGGAGGCAATGCCGCGATAGACTGGGCGGTGGAGCTGGTGGATATTGCTGAAAAAGTGATTCTGGTGTGCCGCAAAGGAGAAGCAGGGGCACATGAAGCCCAGGTGGAAAAGCTGGAAAACAGCAATGCCGTCATCTTGCGGAATACGGTCATCCGGTCGCTGGAGGGTGCTGGCAGCCACTTGGATGAGGCCGTACTGGAAAATGTCTGGACCGGTGAAATTTCAAAAGAGCGAGTGCACCATGTATTGGTCCATCATGGTTACCATCAGGACAACTCCCTGGACACCTCTGACAATCTTCCGATGGAGCGGACCGAGGATGGCTTTTACAGTGGAGATGCCCAAGGGTGTACCAGCCAAGAAGGGATATTTGCGGCCGGGGATAATATATCCTACGAAGGCAAAGTGAACCTGCTTGTCGGAGCATTCCAAGATGCAGTGAATGCCGTCAACAGCGCGAAGAATCATATCGACCCGTCCGCTGCGGCCACAGCTTTGGTTTCCTCCCATAATGAACAGTTCGATGAGCGGAACAAGCAGATGATCCGTGAGATGCTGGGTACGGTGTAACGCTGGCCGAGTGGATTATAGCAAGCTGTTAGGCAGGCCACGAGGATAGCACGATATGATGGATGGCACCCCACTTTGTTGGGGTGTTTTTTTTATGCGTGGAGCCAGAGATGTCAAAGTTGGTTACAATTCATTTTTTTCACGGATGCGTTTGGCTTTAACAGAAGAATTCCTCCCTAATATAGCTTCAAGCTATAACGAGTGATAGTTATTAAGTGTTACGCTATAGCGATTCTTCTATGCTATGGTCATTATAAGAAGAAATTATTTAAAAAATGAAAGAAAGAGGGAGATAAACCATGACAAAAACCATCTTGAAGGCTCCATTCAGAGCGGATCATGTAGGCAGCTTGCTGCGTCCTGATAACCTACATAAGGCTAGAGCGGATTATAAAGAGGGAAAAATTTCTGCAGAGGCATTGCGTGAAGTGGAGACAAAGGAAATCAAACGCATTGTGGACAAGCAGATCGAAGTCGGGTTAGAAGCTGTTACGGATGGGGAATTCCGCCGTACCTGGTGGCATTTCGATTTCTTGGAACATCTGAATGGGATCGAAGGGTATGTGACAGAAAAAGGCTATGAATTCGACGGGATTGAAACGGAAAGGTACCATATCCGGAATACCGGCAGAGTTTCGTTCAACCCAGATCATCCATTCATCAAAGATTTCATCGAGTTCAAAGAAATTGTCGGCGACCGTGCCGTTCCGAAGCAGGCCATCCCGAGTCCGAACCAATTGTTTGAAACAGGGGTCCGCAATACGGAAATCTATCCAGATATCGAAGACTTTGCAAGGGATGTTGCACAAGCATACAAGGATGCCATCCGTGCATTCTATGATGCAGGTGTACGCTATCTGCAATTGGATGACGTCCATATTGCAGGGCTTTCTTCTGATAACTATCATTCAAACAAAAGTGATGAATATTCCAGTGAGCAATTGATCGACCTGGCAGTGCGTGTAGTGAATCTGGCATTGGAAGACAAGCCGGAGGACCTGGTTGTAACCACCCATCTATGCCGGGGCAACTACCGGTCCACCTACGCATTTGAAGGAAGTTATGAGCGCATTGCACCGACCTTGTTTGCAAAAGAGAACGTGGACGGTTTCTTCCTGGAATACGATGATGACCGTTCAGGAGATTTCAAGCCACTCGACCATGTGCCGAATGAGGGCGCGAAAGTCGTCCTTGGTGTCGTTACCTCGAAAAATGGAGAGCTGGAAGATAAAGACGAAATCAAGGCGCGGATCAAAGAGGCAGCAAACCATGTACCACATGAACAGCTATGCCTGAGCCCGCAATGCGGATTCGCCTCCACACATCTTGGCAACAAACTGACCGAAGAACAGCAATGGGATAAATTGAAGTTGATTGTTGACGTAGCGAACGATGTCTGGAAGTAACTAAAACGGCCCCAGTACCAATGGTTGCCCTCCACCTAGCTAGGGTGGTGGGCCAGGTGGAGAAGAGTCTTTTTCGGTTTCAACCTCGGACTAAGGAGCAAAGGACCATGACACTCCTGCGGAAAAACGGGCGATCCGAGACCCCGCAGTGTGGGTTTTCACGAGGAGACTCGGGCGTTCGTCCGCGGAAAGGGAATGGTCTGTGCTCCTGGAGGCCAGAAAAAAACTTGTAGAAAACCACGGGGTTTCTCTACAAGCTGAAAAACCGCCATGTGGCGGTTTTTCTTTATTTCAAATTCTTTTTTACTGTATGGAAGTCTTTTTAATGGACTTGTCTATCTAAGCAGGATTTGTCCGTCTTAGTTTCCCACTGTTGCTTCGCGCTTCTCAGCTAGATCAATTTCAAGCTGTTTGGTGCGCTTTTTGTTCAACGGATACACAAATACGAGGATCAAGAACACAAGCAGGTACATGACGCCAGGTACTAAGGTGGCTACCGTATAGATTCCGTCTTTTACTTCCTGTGTTTGCGAGGCAGATGCCGTATATCCGACGAATGTAAGCGCAAATCCTGTTAGACCACCTGCAAATGCCTGTCCCATTTTTCGTGCGAATGAGTAGATAGCATATATGGTTCCATCTTCTCGGGTTCCCGTAAGGTATTCTTGATAGTCGATAGCATCTGTAACAAAGGCCCAAATAATCAAGTTGAACAACGCGAATCCTAGAAGGCCTAGAAAGTTGGCTACGAAGAACACAGCCAAGGAAGTGGTTGACATAAAATACAGTGTAAGATATGCACTTCCCGCAAGCAGCATGCCGAAAGAAGCAACTTCTTTCTTGCCAAAACGCTTAACCATTGGTGTCAATGCTGGCATAGAACCAAACACCGCAGCAGTCTGGAGAATGGTAAATATACTCAATGCGGTTGCGTTACCAAAATAATCTTTGAACAAATAAACGTTTATGGACATGACAAGCATCATGGTCATCAAAAATATAAGGGATGCTGCCAAGATCGTGATTAATGGAGTATTCTTCACAAGGCCTTTGGCTGTTTTTCCAAAGCTAAGTGTTTCACCTGGCTTTTTATCTGGTGTTTGAATCCGTTCGGTACTTAACTTTACACAACCCATATAGCAAGAAATTGCTAGAATACTAAAGAGTACTGCTGTCATGAACATCCGGCTTGCAGACAATTCGTTATTCACAAAAACGAATAATGGTGCACCAGCACTGATGACCAGGCTCGCTAACGTTGCTCCCATTGTTCTCCATCCAGACAAGGATGTACGATCGGTAGAATCACTGGAGATTACCGCAGCCATGGAACCATACGGGATATTGACAGATGTATATAACATCCCCCATAAAATATAGGTTACATAGGCATATGCAAGGTAGAAGCCTTCAGACATCCCTGGAATAGGCAGAAACATTAAAGCGCTCGCAATGACAAGCGGGAACGACATCCTGAAAATCCAAGGAAGGAATTTCCCTTTTGGCGTTGTCTTTCTGGAGTCGATAAAACGTCCCCATAGAACATCGGTTACCGCATCCCACATCCGTGCAACCAAGAATAGAGTACCGACGGCTGCCGCACTGATCCCGAAGATGTCAGTATAAAACACCATCAGGAATGTACTTACTAGAATAAAAGAGAAATCGTTTCCAAAATCCCCTAATAAATATCCAATCTTATCTCGCATACCAAATGGGCGAACCGGCTCCTTATTACTTTCCATTGGTCCATTTACTTCTATCGCTCTTTCCATGCTTTCCATGATGAATCCCTCCATTATTGCTCTTGAAGTCTTTCATATCTTCCTTAATCAACAGTTTCGTCAAAATAATAGGATCACTGTTCAAACTACTAGAACGCTTTCATAAAAGGCAGGACTATTTGCTTGAATAACCAAAAAATCCTGGAGAGAACTTTTGGTAAAAATGATTGATCAGAGGGCGTCTACAAGCTAGTTTGTTTAATCAACAAATTAATTTTCTATAAACTCATATTATATGAAAACGCTATAATGTGCAAGCGCTTTTTTGTATCCGGTTAAAAAAATTTACTGTCATCTATGATGGAATATATAGATTAGTACCATCTATCGGGATCATTCACATTTGAGGGAAGCTAGGTGGGAATTGCACCAACCCTGTTTGCAAGAGAGGGAGTGGGTGGGCTTTTCTTGGGGTATGATGGCCGCTGCTCCATACAAAAAGCAAATGACCAGTCTGATAGGGACCGGTCATTTGCTTTATCTTCATCTATTAACGGTTGCGGTTTCGTCTCCTGTTTCTCAAGAAAGTAGGAGTGTCCAGGGAGTCTTCCTCTGGTTCGGGTTGCTGTTGCTGCTGTGGCTGTGGCCGCCGTTGTGGCCGTTGTTGCTGGTACTCGTACGTTTCCCGTGGGGCTTCCTCCGGCTCACGGCTAGCTGCTTGCTGATGGTCATTGATGTCCGGACGCTGTTGTCTTTGCTGCGTTTCTGCCTGTTTGGCATTTTCATCAAAACCGGTAGCAATGACGGTCACGATGATTTCGTCCTTCAGTTCCTCATTGATGACGGAACCGAAGATCACATTCACTTCACTGTCTGCCGCTGAAGTGACCAGGTCGGCAGCTTCCTGTACCTCAAAGAGACTCAGGTTGGCTCCGCCGGTAATGCTCATCAGAATTCCGCGCGCACCATCAATGGAAGTCTCGAGTAATGGAGAGGAAACGGCCTTCTTGGCTGCTTCCGTCGCCCGAGTTTCTCCGGTAGCACTTCCGATTCCCATCAAGGCTGATCCTTTATCGAGCATGATGGTCCTTACATCGGCAAAGTCGACGTTGATCAGGCCTGGTTTAGCGATCAAGTCGGAAATGCCCTGTACCCCTTGTCTTAGTACATTGTCTGCCTCATGGAAGGCTTCCAGCATTGGGGTGTGTTTGTCCACGATCTCCAGCAGGCGGTCGTTAGGTATGACGATCAGTGTATCAACTGCCGTGATGAATGCATCGATGCCGGACTTCGCTTGTGTCGACCGCTTTCTTCCTTCGAAGGAGAATGGTTTGGTAACCACACCGAGTGTCAAGGATCCCAGGTTCTTGGCGATTTGCGCGATGACAGGCGCTGCACCTGTACCTGTTCCTCCACCCATTCCTGCTGTAACGAAAATCATGTCAGCGCCTTGGAGGGCTGCCTCGATTTCATCCCGGCTCTCTTCTGCCGCCTTCTTTCCGACTTCTGGGCTTGCCCCGGCACCGAGCCCTCGGGTAAGCTCTCCACCTATTTGCAGTTTCACTTCCGCTTTGGAGAGATGAAGTGCCTGTGCATCGGTGTTGACGGCAATGAACTCAACACCTTCCACTCCATGCTCGATCATACGGTTCACGGCATTATTGCCGCCTCCGCCTACCCCGATGACTTTTATCGATGCCAGCTGCTCCATATTTGAATCAAACTCAAACATTCTCAGTTCCTCCCACTATGTAATATTTCGATGATTGATGTAATTCTTCCCCTATTTTGCCGGGCAAGGAAATACCCGTGTGACATTCTATCAATACTAGTTTGCTTGTAAGCAATTCCATACTACCATCGTATTAACTTTACCACAGTATGAAGGTTATCAAAAAGGATTGTATACGTACATATGGTGATCTGGTTTTTATTGGAAATGTAATCTGTTGGTAACCTTAAAACAGGTTCAATCCAATCATCAGGATGTTTGGTTTGTCGATGGAAGGGAATAGTATCAATGGAATGCTTCTAAAGAACTAATGATAAATGATGGATCAGTAAAAGGAGAGAGATTACATGGCAAAAGTAGCAGTAGTGACGGGATCCGGCGGCGGTCTGGGTAAAGGAATTGCCCAGCGGCTGGGAAAAGACGGATTCAACATTGTATTGAATGATATTAACGAAGAGACACTGAATTCCACATTAGAAGAATTTAAAAAAGATGGTATTGAAGCCATTGCTGTAACAGGGGATGTTTCGAAAAGAGACGACCAGTTCAACTTAGTATCCAAAGCAGTAGAAGCCTTCGGGCAGCTTGATGTATTTGTGAACAATGCTGGTATCGATGTGGTCAGTCCATTTTTGGACGTTGATGAAGAACAGTTGAACAAAGCATTTTCCATCAATGTCAACGGTGTCGTATTTGGAACGCAAGCAGCTGCTAAACAGTTCATCGAACAGAAAACGAAAGGTAAAATCATCAATGCTTGCAGTATAGCTGGACATGAGTCGTATGAAATGCTATCCACTTATTCTGCTACAAAGCATGCAGTACGCTCATATACCCAATCAGCTGCCAAAGAACTGGCCTCAGACAATATTCGAGTGAATGCCTATTGCCCAGGTGTTGCAGGCACGAGCATGTGGGACAGGATTGACGAAGAAATGGTCAAATACTATGATCACATGGAACCTGGGGACGCATTCAAAGAATTCTCCGGAGGTATCCTTCTGGGAAGACCCCAAGAACCGGAGGATGTCGCAAACCTTGTATCATTCCTGGCATCGGACGACTCCGACTATATAACTGGGCAGTCCATCATCACCGATGGCGGAATTGTATTCAGATAAGAGAGATGAAGAGGTATCTATATGGGTACCTCTTGCTTTACATAAATAGGGGAGGATGGTTTTCCATCCTCCCCTTCATCTATTCCATCTTTCTTACAAACCGATTTGATCCACTGCATATGTCGCTTGTTCTGTGCTGAATCCTTCATACTCCAATTGTTCGATCAAGCCACTTCGTGAAAAAGAGGTATAGTCAAGATAATTTTCACCAGACAGAACGGCCTGCTCTTTCCAGTCGACATCCATGTTCTCCACGGCGTATGTTGCATCTTCTGTGCTGTAGCCTTCATATTCCAACTGTTCAATCAGTCCCTGCTCAGAAAATGCTGTATAGGAAATATAATCTTCAGCAGCCAGGACAGCCTGTTCTCTCCAGTCGACTTCTATGTTATTCGCTGCGAAGGTCGCATCATCGTTGCTGAACCCTTCATACTCCAATTGCTCGATAAGCCCCTGTTTTGAAAATGCCGTATAGGCAAGGTAACTCTCCGCTTGGTTCACTGCGTTTTCCTGGGAAAGAGTCAATTCCGGTTCTTTCGGTTCTGCCGCAGGTTCCTCTTTAGGCTCCTCTTTTGATACGGCTTTCGATTCCTCTTTTGGTTCTTCTTTTGATGCTGCTTCAGATTCTTCCTTAGGCTCCGCTTTAGATTCCCCGTCAGATTCCTCTGTTGACTCTTCTTCAGGATCTTCCTTCGGTTCCTCCTCCGGTTCTTCCTCTTCTACTTCTTCCGATTCAGCATCAGCTTCGTTCGATGCAGTCTCTTGCCCATCACCGGAATCCGTCATTGATATACCGACGATCATCACAACGAATAGAACACCACTTTTAATGAAGCGCTTCTTGGTCAGGCCGTTCCTCTTAAATATGCTGACGATGGCCAGAAAGCCGAAGCCGAGAAATCCGAACAACCCGATTATAATGAATAAAGTACTCAATCTATTTTCCCCCTGATTTCTTCTTTAGTTATATAGTCCTATTCATCATAGTGCCATCTGTAACATTTGTAAACTACTTGTAATATATTTTCTTGAAAAAGTTACATTTCACTAATCATTCTAATTTACGATCAATTTGATCGGCTGATCATTTATTCCCATTTAATCCCAATGAATTCTGCCGTTAAGGCAAAAGTGGAAGGGTGGGGATGCAAAGAGAAGCACAACCTTGATGATGAGAAGGTAAGCTTAATCAGTGTCATAGTTTTGTAATATTCCAGAAGGCCTGACCCAGTTCCATGATGGGATTAGACAGGCAATGCGTCCAATGGCCGGGACATGCATCTGTATTCAGTCACCATCATTCGTTTTTAAACAATTTATAAAAGAGGGGTTGGCAAAAATTAAGGAATTGTGTAGAATAAAATACGTACATTAGTAATTATATTTTATCTATTGTTCGTATTTTACTTAACAGGAGGAAATGACATGAGTGTAAAACAGAAGCTAGGAAGTTTAATCGGAAGCGTAATGTTGGTTCTCTTGCTGGCAGGTTGTGGGGACCAGGCTGAAAATACAGAAGCGGCTGCTGAAGAGGAAGAAGAAAATGTAGTAGGAATCATCGGCCCGATGGAAGTGGAAATCGACATCCTCCACTCGCATATGGAAGTGGAAGAGACGACGGAGAAAGGACAATTGACCTTTTACGAAGGAACTCTGGAAGGGCAGCCGATTGTCCTGGTGAAATCAGGCATCGGGAAAGTGAATGCAGCCTCCGCAGCTCAAATGCTTATCAGTGATTTTGGAGTAGATACATTGATCAACTCTGGCGTAGCAGGTGGGGTCCATCCTGATTTAGGTCTCGGAGACATCGTCATCTCCACCAAGACCGTCCATCATGACATGGACGAAACCGCCAAAGATTACAAACCGGGACAAATTCCATACATGGACACAAGGTATTTCGAAGCGGATCAAGACTTGATTCAGCTGGCAGAGAAAGCAACGGAAGGTCTTCCTGATTATGTTGATGTCTTCCAAGGACCGATTGCGACAGGGGACCAATTCATCGCAAGCGAAGAAAAGACGGAATGGATCTATGAAACATTTGATGCTTACGTAGTCGAGATGGAAGGTGCGGCCGTCGGACAAGTCGCCTACTTGAATGAAATTCCGTACGTCGTCATCCGCTCAGCTTCCGATGATGCAGGGGAAGAAGCTGCCGGCATCCAAGAAAACTTTGTAGAAGAAGCAGCGAACAATTCCAGTCATGTGATTGAAGAAATGTTGAAGGGGATGTAGGAACAGCTAGAGTCCGATATTCTCGAGGAATGGATGGGGCAGAGGAAGAGATTCGTACCCATTTGGCGGGCTCAAACAAAGCATACGAAAGTGCCGTATCAGAAAAAGTGATACGGCGCTTTTGTCATTTTACGGAATGGTCAAGTCAATATGCCTCTCCGAAATAATTCGGCGACAGCGTGTGTACGGTTCTGTACGCCGAGCTTTCGCATCGCTGTTTGAACATATTGGTTGATCGTGAATTCGCTTATGTCCAGGTCGTCGGCCATTTTCTTGGTGGTATCCCCATTGGCAATCATATGCATGACTTCCATTTCCCTTCTGCTTAACACGTTCGACTTTTGCCTGCCGTTAAGCTGATAAAGTGCTTTGCCGATGGTCTGTCCGTAGAGGGTGATGGAGGCAAGCATGTTGGTGTCAATCTGCTGATCATCTGTAAAGGTGTTGCTGATGATATAGCCGATGACAATGTTATTGATCGTGATGGGCATGACGAGTCCCGCTGTTGCAGTGAAAACGTACTTGGTACCCATTTGCTTGAGGTACTCAGCCCCTGTGTAATATTTGGCTTGGCGTTCATAAATGGCTGTGTAGATTCCGGGAATGGAGCGGATGTCATCACGGATAGAGCTGGCACTGTATAGTTGATGATCTTCGATGACAATAATTCCTTCAGCTAAATAGCCCAGAGGCGAATATCTGAACAGATAGCCATTGGTGACAGGAAACAGGTCTACATAGGTTTTCAGGGCTTGCTGCAGCTGTTCTTCATGCGAGGTTATCTTCTCGAATGCCTGAACGCTTCCTAAAATGGTAGTAGCTGATGGCATCTTATTACCTCCTATTTAGGGGGATGTCCCGGTTAAATTGTGGGAATATACTAATTATAAACAATATTATAAACTATTTACAAGGCATTCATGAAGCTCAGCCGATAGATATTGATTCCATGAAAGGGTGGTTTTTTGACTCATTTAGATGAAAGCGCGAAGGAATATTTGAAAGCGTTTACTCAGATGCCGGCATTTTACAAAATGGACCCGCCAAGTGTGAGGGAGATGATGGCACAGGCACCACCAGTGGAAGTGGAACTGGCGCCTGTAGCGAATGTGGAAGAACGGAGGATTCCGGTTGGTGATGGCGAAAAGATAAACGCCAGGGTATATACACCAGCGGGAGAGGGGCCTTTTCCGATTATCGTCTATTATCATGGTGGTGGCTGGGTACTTGGTGATCTGGAGACAGCTGATGCAACATGCCGGTTGCTCGCCAACCATACGGAGCATGTTGTGATCAATGTCGATTACCGGTTATCACCAGAGCATCCATTTCCGACTCCATTGAATGATGCCTATGCAGCGTATCAATGGGCACGGGAAAATAGTACGGCCATTAATGGAATCAGCAACAATATCATTGTCGGGGGCGATAGTGCTGGCGGAAATTTGGCGACAGCAGTCACTATGAAGGCGAAAGAGGACGGAGATACCGGCATTCAATCACAACTGCTCATTTATCCGGTGACAGATCTCGGTTATGACACACCATCCTATGAACAGTTTCAAGAAGGGTACGGATTGGATCGGGAATTGATGAAATGGTTCGGCACGCACTATATCCGCGGGGATGAAGACCGGACAAATCCGTATGTATCCCCACTGAAAGCACCGGAACTATCGGGTTTGCCGCCTGCATTTGTGGCCACGGCCGAAAATGATGTCCTCAGGGATGAGGGCAAAGCCTATGCGAAACGGCTGAAGGATGCAGGTGTGGACGTCACGTATGTTTGTGAAAATGGGTTGGTCCATGGTTATTTCACCAATATGATCTTCTTTGCCGACCGTATTAAAAAGACGGTTGGACGCATCGGCCAATTTTTGAAGAAAGGAGCGACGCTATGAGGGCTCGGCAGCAGCATGTCGATTATGATGCTGTAGTTGTGGGGGCAGGCTTTTCGGGACTTTATATGCTGCATTTGTTGCGGGAGGCCGGTTATTCGGTGAAGGTGTATGAAGCGGGTGATGATGTCGGCGGCGTCTGGTATTGGAATCGCTATCCAGGTGCCCGCTGCGATTCCGAGAGCATTTATTACAATTATACCTTTTCAAAAGAACTGTATGAGGAATGGAGCTGGTCTTCACGGTTTCCGACACAGCCGGAAATTTTGGATTATCTGAACTTCGTGGCTGATAAATTTGACCTGCGGCGTGATATCGAGTTCGGCACACGCGTAACCTCCGCCCACTTCCATGAAGCCTCTAACAGCTGGGAAGTGACAACGGGCGATGGGGAAACGGTTCGATCCCAATTCTTTATTACAGGTGTCGGGTGTTTGTCCACCGCCAATCTGCCGCAATTTGAGGGAATCGATCGCTTTAAAGGGGATTGGTATCATACCGGGAATTGGCCGCATGAAGGCGTCGACTTCCGAGGCAAACGAGTCGGGATCATTGGCACGGGATCCAGTGGTATTCAATCCATTCCTATGATTGCGAAGGAGGCCGAACATCTGACGGTCTTCCAGCGGACACCCCAATACAGCATTCCGGCCGAGAATCATCCGTATGATCAGGCCTATATCGAGCAAGTAAAAGGGGATTTCGAGAACTTGCGCGACTCGATGCGTCATTCCAATTCTGGGTTGGCCATCCCACCAGGAGAACGGTCGGCATTAGAGGATCCACCGGAAAAGCGGGAGAAGATTTTTGAAGAGGCCTGGAATAAAGGCAGTCTGTATTTGCTTAATGCCTACAATGATTTCATGGTGAATGCCGATGCCAATGAATCGGTAAGCAGCTTTATCCGGGAGAAGATCGGTGAGATTGTCGAAGATCCGGAAATCGCTGAGAAGCTGAAGCCGACCTACTATTTCGGCACGAAACGGCCGGTTTTAGACACCGATTATTATGAAACGTACAACCGTGATAATGTCTCATTGGTAGATGTCAAAGCGCATCCGATAGAGGAAATCACGGAAAGAGGGGTACAGACGAGCGCGGAGGAACATGAGCTGGACATCATCGTGTTTGCGACAGGCTATGATGCAATGACCGGAACCCTGTTGAAAATGGATATCCGTGGCCGGGATGGCACAAGCCTGCATGATAAGTGGGCTGGAGGATCGTCTGTTCAAACGTATCTTGGGCTTGCCCTCAATGGGTTCCCGAACATGTTCACCATTACCGGCCCGGAGAGCCCTTCGGTGTTGTCGAATATGCCGGTATCCATCGAGCAGCATGTAGAGTGGATCCATGATTTCATTCAGTATATGGATGAACACAACATGACTCGCGCTGAAGCAGAAGCTGAAGCGGAGAGAGAGTGGAGCCAACATTGCCGGGAAGTAGCGGAGCAAACACTATTCGTCCAGACTGATTCCTGGTACACCGGAGCTAACATAGACGGAAAACCACGCGGCTTCCCCATTTACCTTGGCGGCGTCGGACCGTATCGCAATATATGTGAGGATGTTGCGTCCAATGGCTATAAAGGCTTTACCTTAAATAGTCTTAGCGAGCAGAAGATATAGTGTGGGGGGATGGTTTGATAGATGAAGGTTGGTGACCGGCATGCTTTTGGATTAGGACCCTGGATTTGGAACCAGCATTGAACTGTGTAAGAGAGTTGTTAAAGTTTACAGCAGCCGATCTACTGTTCAACCCTGGTGTAACAGGCGGAGTCCATCATGCTCAAACCTGTTTAGGAAAAACTTACCAAAGTGATGGTAAATGGAAGAAAGAATTTATGATTAGCAACATATTAAAAATAATCCGTTCCCTTTCTTCAAGGGAGCGGATTATCTATGGTAAACACGTTATATGCACTATTATCCCCATTTCCTTACACGTAGAAATAAAAGAGGATAACAACCACAATATTTGAATTACCTGGTGTTGAGCTGAGTCCCCATTTTTTAATTTATTTAATTCTTCTTCTAACCGAGATTTTGATAAAAAGTTAACAACAATAAAAATTTCTAACATCGAGTTGGGAGAGTCTTGAGTTTTAGAGAATGCTACATGAACTTCTTCAGTAGAATTTCCCTTTCTAATTAACGGGATATTTGTTCCAGATATTTTTCCGCCCCATCTTTCAATTTTTCTTTTCAAGTCATTAGGTGACATATTCATGTTACCAATGTTTTTTATGGCTTGTCCTATGACAATTTGAAAGTCAGATGCTGATAATTGGGAATTACCATGTTTTGCATGATAGTAACTTATTTTTTTAGAATCTAATATAGAGATAAAATCTGCAAATTCATTGCCTAAATCATCACATATTAAATAATCTATATCGTAAGCGATATTACTTTCAATAAAATCGAATAGAGTGTTTTCTTCGAATTTAGACGAAGTTTTAGAAGTATTACCTTTCTCAGCTGTTATTGATGTTAATTCATCGTATGGCACTAAAACTTCCAAAAAAGAGTCAAGGTTCTGTAGGAGTTTATTATCCTTAAATAGTTTCTTGTTTGAATAAACGATCTCCATATCTGAAAATGTAACGATAAAGCTTTGATTCTTATTTAGATATTCTTGTAAATTAATAGTTTCCCCATTATAAATAAGAAAGATTTTTCTCAGTTTTTTACACCCTAGGGTTATGGAAGTCTTATTTTTCTTTAAAATTAAACTCTTATCAATTGAGTTTACAATTCTGTGTATTGCATTTCCGCGAGTATCTTTTTTTAGTATTTCACAATAGGAATTAAATTCCTCTAAGTATTTATGCAGGTCTATGCTTCTTCCGTTGTCAGGATTTCCATACCTTACATCATCGATCATACCGTTTTCGAAATCATTTAATAAGTCATTAAATAAAAATAGTATACTTTTAGGCTCTAGCTCTTTTATAAGATTTTCTGTAGGTATAGGAGTTGAAAAGTTATCTAAATAGGATTCCTTTAATTCAAAGCTTTCAATCCTGTCTACTACGTCAATAACATATTCAAAATAATCTTCTATAGCTACTTTTTTACCTAACCTATTAATTTTTGAGGTACTTAAGCCCAAAGATATCTTTTTATTTCCATCTTTTATACGCATATTATTAAGTATATATTTGCTTGAATAAATAGGGTTATAGGAAATTCGTAAGTCATTTGCTTCAATATTTCGATTACGTATTGCTTTATCGTTAATATCCATATTTCTTAAAGAAAACTTTTCATAAGAAGTTTTCTCATTCAAAAACAACCTTGAAATAGTGGTAACATCTACATCTGTAATATATTTTTCTAATTTAGAATTTAAGCTGCTTACATTCCTTTTATTCACAACTAGCATACCTGAGTATTGAATTAATAGTAGGTAGGCAAATTTAATCTCCACTTCATTGCCTTCATCGTCGAGAAAGTTTGGTGTGTCTTTATATTTAAAAATACATAATGAGTATGTTAGGTTTTTTCCAGATATTGTGTATTGTTGATTAATGATTTTTGTAGCATAGGGGCCCGATTTTTTTCTTGAAATGTCAATGAAAAGATGCTTAATAAAATTATTGTTTAATTTCTGCTGAAGATTATAAAAGTAAGCTGTTTCACTTAATATGAGTCTATCAATCATTTACATACCTCATTCTTGAATTTTCTAACATTTTATCATTTATAAACCAAGAACCAAAGAAGTTTGATCGAAAAACCACATTATCAGTTACCTATTCATGGTAATTTTTGCTAATTAAATCTTCAACTTCAATATTTTAGTACTACTGGTGTTAATAGAGGGGTTAAATGAATAATCTTTATACTATACTCATGTAGAGGCGAGCTCTTAGTACTTATCACCAAACTCCTAACTCACAATATGAGACTCTTCTTCTTTTCCGCTGACCTTGGCGAGCAGCCTTTCAATTTCAATCGATACTTCCTCACTGTCTTCACCGGTGTCCGTCTCAATCGAGTCGGTTTTTTCAACGGATAACTTGTTCCTATCCCTGAACCAATCGGGCACAATCTCCTCGTTCTGCCGGTTTTGGACATGACTGGACATTCTCTTCTCCTGTTGCCGGAAAGACCTCTCCTCCATTTCAGCCTCGTCGACCGTCCTGATTCCCTTTTGATTCCATGCCTTCAGAATCCCCTTCACATACTGAAGAAGGACATAGGTTGGATCCACCTCTGCCATCTTATTGATCCACCCCGGACAAGAAAATGACC
>NZ_JBHRSA010000012.1:0-56965 GCF_042643145.1 Virgibacillus xinjiangensis | reverse complement strand
GTAACCAAGAATTGATGTGATCCATTCTTTTTTTTACACTTTTACACAATTATACGGACTTAATCGATATAATCGCTCTCCCGCCGATATCCAGTGCGTGATGCTGATATGATCGCTCTCCTGCCGATATCCGGTGCCTACTGCCGATATGATCGCTCTCCCGCCGATATCCGGCGCCTACTGCGGATATAATCGCTCTCCCGCCGATATCCAGTGCGTGATGCTGATATAACCACTCTCCCGCCGATAGCCGGCGCCTCCCAGCGCTATCCACCTGCTTCGACACAAAAAAACCGCTCCCCGAATTCAGGCAGCGGCTGCTGTTATTTCTGCTGATCTTCCATCAACCGGTCCAGCACCATTTTATACCCGTCGCTTCCGTAATTGATGCATCGGCGAACTCTGGAGATGGTGGCAGTTGACGCATTGGTTTCGTTTTCGATGGCATTGTATGTACTTCCTTCTGTCAGCATTTTTGCGACCTGAAGACGCTGGGCGATGGAATGAACCTCTGACATGGTAGCAATGTCATCGAAAAAGCGATAGCATTCTTCGCGATCCTTCAAGGAAAGGATCGCGTCGAATAATTGATCTAACTGTTCTCCACGTAATTTATCTATTTGCACGACGAGACCTCCTGCGTTTACGAGATTAATGGGAAAGATGAACGGAATTGCTGATACCTGGGTCGGCTGGCACAACATTAATCCAAGTGCTGCCGGGAACGAAGCCTGCAGGATTGCCATCTTTCACAGGCAAAATTCTGCCATCCCTGTTTTCCCACTCCAGTGGTTGTACTGTCCCTTTCTGGAGCAGATAGGCATCCCCTCCTGAAGCGAGATCAACCGCACGTCTTCCCTGGTCATCGATGACTTGGTGGTCCGCCTCCACAATAAAGACATTCTCCACCTCTACCGGCTCGCCAGTCTCACGTTCCACTGTCTGTTCCCGATCATTGTACCTTTTATAGGTTTCCGTCCCTGTATCATATTCGAATTCTACGATTTCCATCGGATTCTTGCCATAGGTGATTTCCGCATGGCTGACAGCCTCGCCGTTGAGCTCCCCTGCCTCTTTCTCGCTCAGGAAAGGAAGCGGCTCGTAGTCAGCCTGTAGTTCATAGCCTTTCCTTTCAGCCGCCGGATCTACTCCCTCTGTCAAAAGATAGGAGTTATGCGGTGCCTGGCGGAAATTCTCCCGTTTAAACAGTATACCATTATTATCATACATTGCGCCGTCCAGGTGTTCAATCCCGCGGTTTGCTATCATCTCATTGATGAATCCGGCCGCACCGTGATAGATATACAGCGCCCCATAGTTCTCCGCCAGCTCAAAATAGTACTCCCGTGCACTCCGGACGGGGCCTATTTTCTCCGGCAGCTCGCTTTGATAGATTGCAAGCAGTCTCGTAATATTCCCTTCTGCCAGTATTTCAAACACCATGTCCGCATCAGTGAGACCTGACTGCGGCCTTGCTTTCGCATGATTATTGATCATAACTGCCACCATACGCCGATCAGTCTGGTCATTGGTGCCAAGCCCTGTCAGAGGATACACCCCGGTGTATTCCTCGGCCTCAGCTTCCCCATCCTTTTCCACATTCTCCGCCGATTCGTTCTGTTGTTCCTTCTCGTCCACGGCCTCTTCCTGTGCCCCATCCGCTTCTTCAGAACATGCTCCAAGCAACAGGCCTGCTGCCAGAAGAACATACAGATATTTTCTCATTCCCCCACACCTTTTCATCATAGACTCTTTATCTAATACTATATGTTAACACATCGTGGCAGGGAAAAGTATCTCTCGTTTTTTCACATCTACGATCCCCTGTGGTGTTATTCTCACATACGGTAAATGGGTGGAAGACAGGAAAAAGATCGAATAGACTGGGTCGCCAAATTCATACCCGTACTCCTGCAGATAGCTTTTCAGCTGTTTTTCCTTTTCAATCAGTTCCGTCATTGTTCCGTCAAACATGAAGCCACTTAGTGCCAGCGGAATCTCCAAAAGCACTTCCCCTTGATGGACCAGGACGATTCCGCCGCCTATCGCTTTCAGCCGTTCCCACGCAAGCAGGATATCCTGTTTGCTTTTGCCGATGAAGACCAGGTCACCTGTGGTTGAATAGGAACTGGCCAGTGCACCCAGCCGCTGGGTGAAACCTTTGATGGTCGTGTTCACCCGCCACTTTCCGTTTCGGTCCAAGAGCAGAAGGAAGGCGTCAGGCCGATTGTCAGGGATGGTATCCAGCGTGATATCCGTATCGATCGCATATGGATTCATAATCACATCATTATCCATTCTCAATCCGACTGGGGTGGAAAACTGCAATTCTCCCTCGGTCACATCCCAATCGAATTCCAAGGGGCCGAATCCGTACTGCTTCCAGTCGATGGACGTCTGATGATCCTGTGGCTCTCCCTCTCTCACCATCCATTTCCCTTTCGCCAACACACTATCCGGTACAGGATTCCGTTTATCACCCAGGATGTTGATATGTGCCAGCCTTCCTGGGGCAATGCTGCCAAGCTGTTCATCCATGCCAATGTGCTTGGCGGCGTTATAGCTTGCCATCCGGTACGCTTCCTCTACCGGTACTCCTTTTTCTATCGCAATTTCCACACATTGATTCATCATGCCGTTTTCATAAAATGCAGGCGTCGATCCATCTGTATTCATCGTTAAGTTATCATATGCCTGGAGGTCGGACCCGACAATATCTTCTAACAAGCGGGGCAAGTCCGGTCTGATCGAAGAATAGCGCAATCCGACTTGATACCCAAGCTGAAGCCGCTGGATCACTTCATCACCTGTCATGGATTCATGATCGGCATCCACCCCGAGCAATTTCATTTTGGTGAGCGTTTTTTCAGATGCTCCGGGAAAATGACCTTCGACCGGCTTGCCGTGCCGCTTTGTTTCCTGTATCCAATACAGCAAGCGATCATCCCCTGCCAATAGGCTCGGCCAGCAAGTCAGCTCTCCACCCTGCACAACGGCCGGATGGGAAATCCAGTCAAGTATATCCTCTGTATTGAACAGCTCTTCTTCATTCTGGGACATTGTCTGAGAATCGAATCGGGCCCACCAGAACATGGATACCGGTTGATTGCAGAATTCCTCCAATAAAGAAAACGCTTTCTTTTTATTTAAAGAAAAAAGCCAAAGCATATTATCATTGACCAATGTTGTCGTTCCATATCTAGCCGCATGGTTTGCGAGTACCTCTGGATTGTACAGTTGATAAGGATGGGCATGCGGTTCCACATAGCCTGGCACCAAGTACTTCCCGGTACAGTCCACGATCTCTGTCCGCTCTGAATCGGCCGGCAGTTTATCACCAACGTAGACGATGCGGTCATCGACTATCCATATATTCGCTTCAAGCCATTGCTTTGTAAACATATTCAAATAAGTTCCATTCTTCAAGATCAGCGTCGGTGCTTCTTCCCCATCAACGACTCTGACATGCCTTCTGATTTCGCGGTTTCTCCAATAGGTACCATTCTCCAGCATTATATGTCTCTCCACTCTTTATCAATTAGTTGTTTTTATTTTATCACATATGTCGCTTTATTGCAGTGAAGTTTCAGTTAATTCTTTTTAATAGTAAGATAAAGTTTTTTTATGGCCATGACCGCCATGAAAGCGATTTCTATTTTGGCATAGAAAAAGCATGAAACCATTAGATGGTTTCATGCTTGATCGGATGGGCACCGATATCTTGACGGTAGAAAAATCCTTCCGTTGTGCCGGCGGACGCCAGCAGCTTATAGACAAGGCTGCCTGCCTCCGTCATGTTTGCCGCTTTTGCGCCGGCCAACAACACGCGTCCTCCGTCTGCGACCAGCTGGCCATTGTCCTTTTTGGTACCGGCATGAATCATGAACGCATCATCCACATGCTTGAATTCCGGAAGCTTCACCCCTTTTTGATAGGAGCCCGGATAGCCTTCCGAAGCCACAACCACACCTAGACACGCCTTATCTTCCCATTCCAGTTCAGGATCCTGACCGTTCAGGACATCCATTACCACTTGTACCAGATCATTTTTCAACAAGGGAAGCACCACCTGTGTCTCCGGGTCACCGAAACGTGTATTGAATTCGATGACTTTCGGCCCTTGCTCGGTCATGATCAGTCCTGCATAAAGGATGCCTGTAAAGGACCGGCCCTCTTCCAGCATGCCATCCGCGGTCTTCTGCAGGATCTCCCGTTCAGAATAAGCGAGCTGTTCTTCGCTGATATCATCTGCAGGTGCATAGGCTCCCATGCCCCCAGTATTTGGACCAGCATCACCGTCATATGCCCGTTTATGATCTCTCGCCGTGACCATGGAATGAACATTTTTCCCATTCACAAAAGCCATCAGTGAAAATTCGCGGCCTGCGAGGAACTCTTCGATGACAACCTTCGTGCCGGCATCAGCAAAAGCCTGATTGACGAGCATCTCATCAATCGCCTCGATTGCCTGTTCGGTCGTTTCAGCCACGATGACTCCTTTGCCCGCGGCAAGGCCATCCGCTTTTACCACAATCGGGGCACCCTTCACCTCTACATATGCTTTTGCTTCTTCCGCATCAGTAAATGTTTCATAGGCTGCTGTTGGTATGTCGTATTTTTTCATGAATTCCTTGGCAAAGCTCTTGCTTCCCTCGAGCAGTGCCGCCTCTTTTGTCGGTGCGAAAACAGTCAGTCCGTGCTCGTGGAAACTGTTGGTTATCCCGGCATTCAGCGGATTCTCCGGCCCGACGATGGTCAGATCAACCTGTTTCTCTTTGGCAAGGTTCACCAACCCCTCGATATCCATTTCATCCACCGGCACACACTCCGCCTGACCCTCAATTCCCCCATTGCCTGGAGCTGCATAGAGATTTGTCACTTTTCCACTTTCCGAGAGTTTCCTTACAATACTATGTTCACGACCACCGCGGCCTACTACCAAAATGTTCATCGAAAAGCTCCCCCCGCTTGTTTATTAATGCTTGAAATGGCGCATTCCTGTATAAACCATGGCAATCCCATGTTCATTGCAGACATCGATGGAGTCCTGGTCCCGTTTGGATCCGCCCGGCTGGATGATTGCAGTAATTCCCGCTTCTGCCGCAGCCTGTACCGTATCCGGCATCGGGAAGAATGCATCCGAAGCGAGCACTGCTCCTTTAGCCTTGTCTCCAGCCTGCTCAATGGCAATATTGGCAGATCCGATCCGGTTCATCTGCCCGGCACCTACACCGATAGTCTGGTTATCCTTGCCAAGTACGATGGCATTGGATTTCACATGCTTGACCGCTTTCCAGGCAAACAATAGATCTGCCAATTCTTTCTCATTCGGATTCCTTTGCGTGGCCACTTTCAATTCATCTTCCGTCACTTCTCCAGCGTCATTATGCTGGATCAGTACCCCACCTTTTACTGTTGTCAGTTGATGATATGCTTCCTCATCCTCTTTGCTGTTCAATTTTAACAGGCGGATATTCTTTTTCCGCGTCAAAATCTCCATTGCCTCGTCCGTAAAGGATGGCGCAATCACGATTTCCAAGAAAATCTCACTCAGCTTCTCAGCGGTATCTGCTTCGATTTCCCGATTGACTGCTACAATCCCGCCGAAGATGGAAATCGGATCGGAATCGTATGCCTTGCCAAATGCATCGAACAGATTCTCTCCTACCCCAATGCCGCATGGATTCATATGTTTGACAGCAACCGCACTCGGCTGCTTGTATTCTGATAAAATCTCAAGAGCAGCATTGGCATCCTGGATGTTATTATAGGAAAGTTCTTTTCCATGCAGTTGGTCTGCATCTGCCAGACTCATGCCCTTGCTGAGTGGATTTTTGTAAAAGGCCGCTGCCTGGTGCGGATTCTCTCCATATCTTAGTGTCTGGACCTTTTCATATGTAATGGTATAATTCTCCGGAAATTCCTCCTCCGTTTGTGCAGAGAAGTAGTTGGCGATCATTGCATCATAATTCGCTGTATGGCGGAATACCTTGGCTGCAAGGCTCTTGCGCTTCTGTGCATCCAAGCTGTCTTCTTTCAGCCCAGTCAAAACTTCGGCATAGTCAGCAGGGTCCACTACTACCGCTACATCCTCAAAGTTTTTAGCAGCAGAACGAAGCATGGAAGGTCCACCTATATCGATATTTTCGATGATGTCTTCTTCAGATACACCTTCTTTTTCCAATGTTTGCTTGAATGGATAAAGATTGACCACAACAATATCAATCGGTGAAATCCCGTTTTCCTCCATTTGTGCCATATGGCTCTCATTGGAACGTTTTCCAAGTAGCCCGCCATGGACTTTCGGATGAAGTGTTTTGACACGACCATCCATGATTTCCGGAAACCCTGTGACATCATCAATTGCCGTAGCTGGAATGCCTGCTGCTTTTATAGCCTTCAGCGTTCCGCCGGTGGAGATGATTTCCACATCCAGTTCAGACAGTCCTTTTGCAAACTCTTCAATGTTTTCTTTGTTGGATACACTGATTAATGCACGTTTCGGCATGAAAAAATCCCTCACTTTATTAGTATTAACTCCTTGATGGCTGCCGGATATAGTTGATGTTCCACTGCCTGTATCCTCTTTTTGAGTGTCCCTTCCGAATCATCCGGCATGACTGGCACTTCCTGCTGGGCAATGATCGGCCCTGTATCAATACCTTCATCGACGTAGTGGACGGTAACTCCTGTGGCTTCGACGTTGGCCTGAAATGCCTGGCCAATCGCATCTTTGCCCGGAAAAGCAGGCAGAAGGGAAGGATGGATATTGATCATCCGATCCGTATAGGCTTGAAGCAATGTCGGCCCGCAGATTCGCATATAACCGGCTAGGAAAATCCATTCTACACCTAATTCCTCCAGCCTGGAAACAATCTCTCTCTCATAATGCTCTTTGGATGCATAGTTCTTTGCACGGAAGGAAAAAACCGGCACTCCAAATGCTTCTGCCTTTTCAATGACGGGCGCTTCCGGCTGGTCACAGACAAGTACAGCTATTTCACAAGGCATCGGCCCCGCTTCCATGATAGCCTGAAAATTGCTTCCCGTACCCGAGGCAAAAACGGCTGCTTTAACCTTTCTCATGGCAAGAAATGCACCCCTTCTTTGCCGGTTACCATACCAATGACGGAAGCCTGTTCCCCGTTCTGCCTCAACAGGCGGACGACATTCTCTGCTTCTGCTTCATCGACAGCCAGAACCATACCGATTCCCATGTTGAAGACACCATACATCTCATCAAGTGGAAGATTTCCCTGCTCTTGTAGAAATGGAAAGATTTCCGGCACCTTCCAATTGCTTGGGTGGAGTTCGGCACCCAGTCCCTCTGGAAGCATGCGTGGTAGATTTTCATAAAAACCGCCGCCTGTGACATGGGAAATCCCCTTCACTTCACATTCTTTCTGCAGTTCCGCCAAGGCTTTCGCATAAATCCTGGTAGGTGTCAGCAACACCTCTCCAAGAGGGGCGGATAATCCTTCATAGATCTCTTCCAAATCAAGGTTGGCAACAATTCTCCGGACAAGCGAATAGCCATTGGAGTGTATGCCACTGGAAGGCATGCCGACCAGCACATCTCCCGGACGGATGGATTCTCCTGTGATCAATTTTGATTTCTCAGCGATTCCCACCGTGAAACCGGCCAGGTCATATTCGTTGTCCTGGTACATCCCCGGCATTTCCGCCGTCTCTCCACCGATCAATGCCGCTCCGGCGCTTGCACAGCCGGCGGAAATTCCTGCGACGATCTGCTCGATCATGGCTGGATCATTCTTTCCGCAGGCAATATAATCAAGGAAGAATAAGGGCTGGGCTCCCTGTGCCGCAATATCATTCACACACATGGCAACCAAGTCCTTACCTACCGTATCATGTTTATCCAGTTCGATGGCCAGCTTCAGTTTCGTGCCTACCCCGTCCGTGCCGGATACTAGCACAGGCTCCTGGAAGGTGAACGAGGTCAGATCGAACAGCCCGGCAAAGGAGCCGATTCCACCCAATACTTCAGGCCGTGCTGTTTTGGCAATATGCTTCTTCATGCGCTCGACAGCTTCATAGCCCCTTTCCACATCCACTCCGGCATCTTTATATATGTTCGACATCCTGTACCCACCTTTTCTATTAACTTTGTTTTCTACCAGAGAACTGATTATCACTCATGCCCTTTCTGAAACTCTCTCCATCACCAGCCAATGTAGGACATTTCTTTGTTGTTATCCTTATCTTCTGTCACTGGATATTTACCGGTCATACAGGCCGTGCAGATCCCTTGGCTGAGGGAGTCATCTTTGAGGATTGCATTTTCCAGACCTGCTTCGGAAAGATAGGAAACACTGTCTGCCCCAATGATGTCGCTGATCCCTTCTGGCGTATGGTTGGCCGCAATCAGCTCTTCCCTTGTTGACATATCGATACCGTAGTAGCATGGATGCTGGATCGCAGGTGATGCAATCCGAACATGGACTTCGGCCGCACCCGCTTCTTTCAGCATCTGTACAATTCGTCTGCTGGTCGTGCCGCGCACAATCGAATCATCGATCATCACAATGCTTTTACCTTCGACGATCCCTCGTACAGGTGAAAGCTTCATCCGTACTCCTTGCTCCCTCAGCTCCTGGGAAGGCTGGATAAACGTACGGCCGACATAGCGATTTTTGATGATACCCATCTCATATGGCAACCCTGTCTCCTCGGCATAACCAATCGCAGCAGAAATGCTGGAATCCGGAACACCTACGACAATGTCGGCATTAGCTGGTGCTTCTTTGGCGAGTTCCTTCCCCATCTGTTTTCTGGATGCGTGGACATTCACCATGTTCACATCGCTGTCCGGCCTGGACAGGTAAACATATTCCATGGCGCACATGCGGCGCTGCCTCGGCATAGCGAACTGGGTAGATTTGATCCCTTCATCACTGATGGTGACCAGTTCACCCGGCATCACTTCCCGTTCGAAGACCGCCCCGATCTGATCGAATGCACAGGTTTCCGAAGCAACCACATATGCCTCGCCAAGACGCCCGATGGAAAGTGGCCGCATGCCGATCGGGTCGAGTGCAGCATACATTTTATCCTCTTTCAAAATCAGATAGGCATAGGCACCCTTGATACGTGTCAACGCACTGGCAATCGATGTCTCTGTTGTTTCCATGCCGCTCCTTTTGATTAAATGTGCAAGCACCTCGGTGTCCGATGAGGTCTGCAGGATGCTTCCCTGGATTTCCAATTCCCCGCGCAGCTGATGTGCATTGATGAGGTTGCCGTTGTGGGCGAGTGCCATGCTCCCTGTCTGTGAACGGAACAGGAGCGGCTGGACATTGTCAATTCCCTTGCCGCCTTGAGTGGAGTACCTTACATGCCCGACTGCCGCATGACCTTGCAATGTGTCGAATTCCGCATGTTTGAACACATCATTGACCAGTCCGAGTCCTTTATGTGCCTTCAGTTCACGGCCATCGCTTACAGCCACACCAGCACCTTCCTGGCCTCGGTGCTGCATCGAATGCAGACCATAATAGGCCAGCTCTGCTGCTTTTTCGTGTCCCCAAATTCCGAATACACCACATTCCTCGTTTATGCCTTTGAGTTCAGCAAGCATGGGATAGCTCCTCTCCAGATTTCTTTTAATATTGCCGTGTCTTCTTTCACCGCCTGTTTCTCTCCAACTTTTACAGAGCAGACACCATCTGCCGTCACCTTCCCGATCAACCGGGCATCTTTGACAATCCGTTCAAAATCTTCTTTCATCTCTGGCTTGACGGAGACAAGGAAACGGGATTGTGTCTCACTGTATAAAACAGTTGTTGCGTCCCCATCCAATTCGACCTCTGCTCCAAGGCCTTCCTTGCCGAATAGGCTCTCTGCAAGTGCCACAGCCAATCCACCCTCCGAAAGGTCATGTGCCGACTGGACAGCACCCTGCTTGATCGCTGTAAGGAGCTGGCTCTGTCTTTCTGCTTCCACTTCCATATCGATATGAGGGGCCTTTCCTTCATATTTCCCCTGGATGACCTGTTGCAGTTCACTGCCTCCGAACTCGGCTTCCGCTTCACCGATTTGATAGATCAAGTCACCAGACGTCTGGAAATGGCTTGGTGTAATATGCTCCAGGCTCTCATGCATGCCAACCATGCCGACTACCGGAGTAGGGTAGATCGCCCTTCCCTTGGACTGATTGTAGAGGGAAACATTTCCACCAATCACCGGTGTGCCCAGTGCTGTACATGCTTCACTCATCCCATCCACGCTCTTTTCCATCTGCCAGAACACTTCCGGATTGGTAGGATTTCCAAAATTGAGCCCATCCGTAATACCCAGTGGTCTGGCACCAGAACAGACAATATTCCTGGCTGCTTCTGCGACCGCAATCTTGCCGCCTGTTTCAGGGTCCAAGTACAGATAGCGAGAGTTGCAATCCGTCGTGATGGCCAAAGCTTTATTTGTCCCTTTGACCCGTATGACTGCCGCATCGGAACCTGGTGCAAGCACCGTATTAGTCTGGACCATCGAGTCGTACTGATCATAGACCCATTCCTTGCTGGCAATGGTCGGCTGTTGTAGCAGTTTTTTCAGCATATCCGTGTGGTCCTTCACTTCCGGTTGGTTGACGACCATCTGCTGGAATTCCTGGTAGTATGCTGCCTCCTTGGATGGGAGGTGGAAAACCGGTGCCTCTTCCGCCAATGCATCAACCGGGATATCCGCCTTCACTTCTCCATGCTGTTTAATCCGGAACACTTTCTCCTCGATGACCTTGCCGACAGCTACTGCTTCGAGTCCATATTTTTCGAATATATCGATAATTTCTTGTTCACGACCCTCTTCGGCCACCAGCAGCATCCGCTCCTGTGATTCGGATAACATCATTTCATAGGCACTCATACCCTGTTCTCGCTGTGGCACTAAATCCAAATCCATTTCCATGCCGGTGCCCGCTTTACTTGCCATTTCACTGGCTGAGGAAGTGAGGCCTGCAGCTCCCATATCCTGCATGCCGACCAATGCTTCACAATGAATGACCTCCAAGGAAGCCTCAATCAGCAGTTTTTCCATAAACGGATCGCCAACTTGGACAGATGGCCGGTCCTTGGACGCGTCTTCTCCCAGATCATCCGAAGCAAAAGTGGCCCCATGGATGCCATCCCTTCCGGTTGGTGCACCTGCATAGATGACCGTATTCCCAACGCCGGACGCGAGTCCTTTCTGGATGTCATCATGATTGATCAATCCAATTGCCATAGCGTTGACAAGGGGATTGTCTTCGTAGCTTTCATCAAACTGCACTTCCCCGCCGACGGTCGGAACGCCGACACAGTTTCCATATCCGGCAATTCCATTGACCACTTCACGGAATAGATATTTCACACGATCGGTGGTGAGGTTGCCGAACCTTAGTGAATTCATCAGTGCTACCGGACGTGCTCCCATGGAAAATACGTCACGGAGAATGCCTCCGACACCTGTAGCGGCACCCTGATATGGTTCCACGGCCGATGGATGGTTATGGCTTTCCACCTTGAACACGACTGCCTGATTATCACCGATATCAATGACCCCTGCACCCTCTCCAGGCCCTTGAAGGACATGCGGAGCTTTGGTGGGGAATTTTTTCAACAGCGGTTTCGATGTTTTATAGCTGCAATGCTCGGACCACATTACGGAGAAAATTCCGGTTTCAGTGAAATTCGGACGCCTCTTCAAAATCTGTTTGACCATATCGTATTCCTGGTCACTTAACCCCATTTCTCTATACAACTGATCCTGTTCGACTTGTTCTGGACTGATTTCAGACGTTTGCAGCATAGGTGTACCCCCAGTTCTTGATCATGGATTGAAATAGTTTCCGTCCGTCATCACTTCCGAGCAGCTTTTCCATTGCCCGCTCCGGATGCGGCATCATTCCGAACACATTCCCCTCTTTATTGACGATTCCGGCAATATCTGCGACAGACCCATTAGGGTTATTCTGATAAGTGAAGACGATTTGTTCATTTGCCTTCAGCTCGCCCAAAGTTTCCTGATCACAGAAATAGTTGCCTTCTCCGTGGGCGATCGGAAAACGTACCGTCTCGCCTTGTTCATAGCTGGAAGTAAAGGCTGTCTGATCGTTTTCGACCACCAATGTTTCGTGATGGCACATGAAAGAAAGATTCTTATTGCGCATCAATGCTCCCGGAAGCAGCCCGGATTCTGTCAGCACCTGGAATCCATTGCAGACACCGAGGACCGGCTTTCCTTTCGCAGCATGCTCCTTGATTTGCTGGACCACCTCTGACGCAGAGGCGACCGCACCGGAGCGCAAGTAGTCCCCATATGAGAAACCTCCTGGAAGCAGGATGGCATCATAGTCTTCTAGATTGCTATGTTGATACCAGACCAAGTCGGCATCCATCCCCATCACTTCTTTTACGGCGTGATACATATCCCGGTCACAGTTGGATCCCGGAAAAACGATGACAGCGAACTTCACGAGTGAACAGCCCCCTCCACCTCGATACGATAGTCTTCCATGACAGGATTGGACAATAGCTTTTCACACATCTCCTCGACACGTGCCTCCAAGTCAGGGCCTTCTTCCACCATCAGCTCTATCGACTTTCCTACCCTGGCCTCCTGGACTTCTGCATATCCGAGAGAATTCAAGGAATCCTTGATTGCTTTTCCCTGTGGATCCAACACACCTTGACGCAATGTTACATGTACCGTTACCTTTATCATGATTGTCCCTCCAGACGCTTCAAAATTTCTTCATAAACTTCAATCAAATTGCCGGTTCCTTGCCGGAATACATCCTTATCCAATTTCTGCTCTGTTTCCAGATCCCAAAGCCGGCAGGTATCAGGCGATATTTCATCAGACAGGACAATGTTCCCATCCGCTTTCCTTCCAAATTCAAGCTTGAAATCAACCAATTTAATGCCCATGGATGCAAACAGTGTGGTCAGACGCTCATTGACGAGGAGCGCCTTTTCCTTCACCTGCTTCAATTCGAGGTCGGTAATGTCCGACAGCAACTTGGCATGATCATCATTGATGAGCGGATCACCCAAGTCATCATTTTTATAAAACAATTCAACGAGAGGCGGTTCGAACAGCGTCTTCTCTCTGAAGCCGAGCCGCTTGGTGATACTGCCGGCAGCGATGTTGCGGACCACCACTTCCAATGGGATGATCTCCGTTTGATGCACCAGCTGTTCCGTTTCATTCAACCTTTCAATGAAGTGGGTCTCCACTCCCTTGGAATGAAGGGAGGTGAAGATCTTGGAGGAAATTTCATTATTCAACCGGCCCTTGCCATCGAATTGGGCCTTTTTCTCGCCATTGAATGCAGTGGCATCATTCTTATAGGACAACACTAGCTGTCCCGGCTTTCCTTCCGCCCGGTATACCCGCTTTGCCTTGCCTTCATATAAAAGATCAGCTTTCATCTTATTCACCCTTCTTCAGTCCGATTCGGTCAAAAATTGCATCTACGTTTTTCAAGTGATAGGTATAGTCGAAACAATCATCGATTTCTGCCTGGGTCAGCTTTGATGTAACCTGTTCATCCGCCTCTACCAGTTCTTTGAAGTGTGTAGCTGTTTCCCAAGCCTGCATCGCTTTCGGCTGGACAAGATCATAGGCGGCTTCCCGGGCCATCCCCTTGTCGATCAGGGAAAGGAGTACACGCTGGGAGAAGATGACACCATGTGTCCGGTCGATATTCCGCTTCATATTTTCCGGGAACACGGTGAGATTCTTCACGATATTGCCGAACCGGTTCAGCATATAATTGAGGGCAATGGTGGCATCCGGCAGAATGACACGCTCTGCAGATGAATGGGAAATATCCCGTTCATGCCAAAGAGATACATTTTCATAAGCCGTCATCATATAGCCACGGACCACCCGGGCCATCCCTGTCATGTTCTCCGATCCGATCGGGTTACGCTTATGCGGCATGGCCGAGGAACCTTTCTGCCCCTTGGCAAAACGCTCTTCCACTTCTCTTGTCTCTGTTTTCTGAAGCCCACGGATCTCTGTCGCAAACTTCTCGATGGAAGTGGCAATCAATGCCAATGCCGACATGTATGCGGCATGACGGTCACGCTGGAGAGTCTGTGTGGAAACCGGAGCAGGAGAAGTACCGAGCTTCTCGCAAACATACTGCTCGACATAAGGGTCGATGTTGGCATAGGTTCCGACCGCGCCGGAAAGCTTTCCGAATTCGACATTTTTCGCTGCCAGTTCAAACCGTTCGATGTTCCGTTTCATTTCTTCGTACCAAAGTGCCATCTTCAACCCGAATGTGGTAGGCTCGGCATGGACGCCATGTGTCCGTCCCATCATGACGGTATGCTGATGCTCTATTGCTTTATCTTCCAGAATGGATAAGAAGTTATTCAAATCTCTTCGGATGATATCATTTGCTTGTTTGAGCAGGTAAGATAGAGCAGTATCCACCACATCTGTCGAGGTCAGCCCGTAATGGACCCATTTCCTCTCTTCACCAAGCGTTTCCGATACGGCTCTGGTGAATGCCACTACGTCATGCCTGGTCTCTTGCTCGATTTCGTAGATTCTATTGATATCAAAAGAGGCATTTTCACGAAGCTTTTGCACATCTTCTTTCGGGATGACTCCAAGCTCACTCCAAGCTTCACAAGCGAGAATTTCCACTTCCAGCCATGCCTTGAATTTGTTCTCTTCCGTCCAAATGCTGCCCATTTCTTCTCGTGTATACCGTTCAATCATCGTTTTGCCTCCTCGAATGTCTGTATCTGCTGCTGCAATTCCTCTTCTGTTGCTGCAATAAATGTAACATGGCCCATCTTCCGTTTCACTTTTGCCTCTGCCTTCCCATAAAGGTGGACAAATCCATCAGGCACTTTCTCCATCGCATTCAGGGCTCCTTCGAGATCTTCACCAAGGATATTGATCATCACAGATGGGTTCAGAAGCCTCACTTCTGTAAGCGGAAGACCACAAATGGCTCGAATATGCTGGCCGAATTGGGAAATATTGCATGCCTCGATAGAATAATGTCCCGAATTATGCGGGCGTGGTGCCATTTCATTGAGGAATACTTCATCCCCTTTTACGAACATTTCAATGGCAAAGGTCCCGACAATGCCCATGCTCTCGGCAAGCTTTTCTGCAGCTTCGTATGCCTTGACTTCCAATTTCTTATCCACGTCTGCCGGAACAGTGGTCTGATAGAGGACGTGATCCTTATGATCGTTCTCCGACAGCGGGAAGAAGGAAATATTGCCGTCCAGCGCCCTCGTGAATACCACAGACACTTCCTTATCGAATGCCAGCCACTCTTCGATGATGCAGTGCCCATTCTTTTCTGCAAAATCAATGGCTTCTTGTGCATCCTCCGAGGACTCCAGTTTGACCTGTCCTTTCCCATCATAACCACCACTGCAGGTTTTAATGACGGCAGGGTAAGAAAAGTCCGCCAGCGCCTCTTCGCACTCGGCTCCATTCTGGACGATCCGGAATTCCGGTACAGGCAGACCAGCATCACGCATGGTCACTTTTTCCTTCTCCCTGTTTTGGGTGATTTCCAGGGCAAGGGCTCCTTGCGGCAATTTCCCTTGTTCTTCGATGTAACGGGCCGCAGTAAGATCCACATTTTCAAATTCGTATGTGACCGCATCACTGATCTCCGTCAGTTCCTTGATGGCATCCATATCATCATAAGCCGCAGTAAGCTGGCGGTCGGCCACCTGTACAGTGGGACAGTTCGGTGTCGGGTCAAGCACCGCCACCTGATATCCCATATATCTTGCTGCAATGGCCATCATACGCCCAAGCTGTCCGCCGCCGATGATACCAATCATCGCCGGTGGTAGAAGTACATCATTTCTGCTCAAGTTCATCCCTCATTTCTGCAACTTTTTCCTGCATGTTCTTACGATAATTTTTGAGGTTTCCTGCAACTACTCCGTCAAAAGCGCCGATCATCTGCGCCGCCAGAATGCCCGCATTCGTGGCACCTGCCTTGCCGATGGCCACGGTCGCCGTCGGTACGCCACCAGGCATCTGGACGATGGACAATAGGGAATCCAACCCATCCAATGCCTTGCTCTGTACTGGCACTCCTATCACGGGCAGAGTGGTCTGGGATGCGACCATACCCGGCAGATGTGCTGCTCCTCCAGCTCCGGCTATGATCACTTTCAGTCCTCGTTCCCTGGCGGACTTGGCATACGCAAACATTTCATCAGGTGTTCTGTGAGCAGAGATCACTTCCTTTTCATAGGGCACCTCCAGATCATCCAGTGCCTTGCACGTATGCTGCATCGTTTCCCAATCGGATATACTCCCCATGATAACGCCAACTTGCATGTTCAAAACCCTCTCTATCTATTGTTCTATCTGCCGATATATAAAAAGCCTGTTCTTTCCCTCATAGATGAGAGAAGATGAACAGGCTTGAAGCGTCCGGACAGACATTCAAACGGATCATTGCCTACACAATGATTCATCTCCCCTCATAGTCCGGCATTTACGGTGCCGGGTAGAAACTTCTGGGCCATATTCCCAATGATATATGAGGTTCCGTATTTATTTGTTGGTTCAAGCATACCAAAACACGGGCCGAAAATCAATAAAATATCGAACAATTAAATATAAAAAACATGTAATGTTCGGTTTTTGACAAACACGCTGTATTATGGGTGGACAGCTGGCAAAATATAATCGTGGAATATGCTTCATCTCCGATACGACATACACGCAGTTTTCATGATAACTCGTGAAATAAAGGTATGATGGCTCTGTTTCCTAGTAAGCCACAAGTAGAGCCTCACACACCGCTGCGGAAACTCCACTTCGCTTTCCGCGGGCGAC
This sequence comes from Virgibacillus xinjiangensis, assembly GCF_042643145.1. Taxonomy (NCBI): domain Bacteria; kingdom Bacillati; phylum Bacillota; class Bacilli; order Caryophanales; family Bacillaceae; genus Virgibacillus; species Virgibacillus xinjiangensis. The sequence continues at coordinate 40,126 of NZ_JBHRSA010000012.1, read as the reverse complement.
CCGTGAGCTTCCTCGAACTAACGTTCTCCGGGATCTCACTCTGGTCACGATTCCCGCAGGAGTCTTCTTGGATTTCCTCCGCTGGTCTAGTTATTACAATCTCAATGATGTTAGTTGCTTTATGAACTGAAACAGTCGAAGCTTCTCACATAAATGAAACATCAATTTTTTGTGAGATAACTCCATTAAGCTTTTTCAGATTTCATAACCACTCAACAACCAGAAAACTACACCAAGCGAAGAAAAAATACGTAGACTCCTGTGGGAACAGCACGAGTCTGAAGGCCCCGCAGGAAGCGTCCTTTGCTTCCGAGGAGACTGAAGCCGTGCCCACGGAAAGCGAAGTATTTTGTCGCAGCGGTGGCAGTCCTTCTCGTTTCTATAGAAGATTAGCAAGAGTGAAGAGAGAAGCTGACAACCGACATGCCCGTCGCTTCTCCTGAAACATAAATTCACACCCAGCGGAGACTAAATACGCAGACTCTAGTGGGAACAGTACGAGTTTGAAGGCCCCCGGAAGAAGTGCCTTTCTTCTGAGGAGACTGAAACCATGCCCACGGAAAGCGAAGTATTTTGTCGCAGCGGATGTAGTCACCATTATTCTACCAGAGTCAGTAGAACTCTTTTTTCAATAGCAGGATGAAAGTATACGCAGGAGACACAGACCAATCCAGTGGAGGCAGAATGCGTAGACTCCTGTGGGAACAGCACGAGTCTGAAGGCCCCACAGAAAGCGCTCTTTGCTTCCGAGGAGACTGAGGCCGTGCCCACGGAAAGCGAAGCGTTCTGCCGGAGCGAATGCTAGTGATGATTTATTAATTGAGGGGAGAGTACTTCACGTATGAAGTATGTGAAGTACTCTATTCCAATACCCGAAGGCTCTGCCAGAAGGAAGATGACATAAAAAAATGGCCTGGATAAAACCCAAGCCATTCCTTCTATCCTTATATATAGCCGCAATTTCGCCTGCGACACCTTGACACCTACTCTTTCTCTTTCTTTACGCCATCACTTTTTGGTTGGGTGCTGACCACTGCTTGCTCAGTCGGCGTCACATTAGCAGCAGCTTTACTCTTCCTCGGATTCATCAACCTTCCTCTGCGTACCTGTTTCACCCAGAAACCGCCGTAGATCTGCTTTGGTTCATAGGAAATAATGAAAGCTTTCTGATCGATTTCCTGTATGGTCTGGTAAAGCTGCAGCTCATATTTCCTCGGTGTGAGGATCTGCATGGAGAGTCTGTCACCATCCATTCCATAGGAATACCAACTTGTCACACCATATCCTTTATCCCTTAATTTACGGGTGAAATCTATGTCTGGATTCGAAGATACCACATTTACCGTAATATATCCGAGCGCCAGCTTTTCCTCAATCTTGGTACCGATGATGACACCAAGCCCAAAACCGACGGCATATGCAATCAAGTTCTGGATTTGATCCAGGTTATCAAGTACCAACCCTAGCCCGACGACATAGATAATAATCTCGAACATGCTGACAAAGGCCGCTATGTATCTCCGCCCCTTCAGCGTCAGGATCATCCGCATGGTGGACAACGAGACATACGCAATATTGATGACGAGAATGATGCTTACCATGACCAGTGCATTTTCCAGCAAAGCAAACCCTCCTATATTTTCTGTTTCTATAGAATACAATATATATAAGGATATGAAAATAATTTGCAATCATGTACGGTTCACTGGATTTCAATAGCCGCGGATTCTCTTGTTCAGTGCCTTCTTCCAACTCTCTCCAAGCCCTTCGCAAGCTGCAAGATCTTCTGCCAGGCGAAGATCTTCCTTCCTCACATGCATCACTTCATTACAAGCGGCTATCGTCCAGGCAGGAGAAAGACGCTCCATAAGTTCTAGATCAGTGGAACAATGGGCCTCCCCCTCTTCCAGTACCCTGAAATACCATCCAGTACGACCGCTCTTCTGGATTCTTCGGGAAAAACCTATATGGCGGAAGGGAGTAGTTGCATCGAGATACGGTAGGCCTGGTTGGGAAACCTGTATTACCGCAGTTCCCAGATGGAACACATCTCCAATGCACACAGTATACTCTTCCATCTCCAACAAAGATAAATGCTCCCCCATCGCTCCATATGATATGCTTTCATCCGCAAGTTCCGTTTGCCAATCGGCATAATGTTTGATCGGATAAGCAAACAACGCCTTGTCAGGGGTACGGTATAAGCGGCTTTTATTTTTTATTCCCCTTGTCTGTATTCTTGCACTTTCCAATTCCATTGTTTCTGCAATGGTTAGTCGCCAAGGGAATGGCATAGCTCCTTCTCTTTTTTGCTGTACCATCCCGCTGAAAATTTTATGTACAAATGGTTCATCCATCATGCCACCAGCTTTCACTTATGATATATTTAATACTACTCTCAATTTCCGACAGCAACTATTGGGTTGGCTGTAAAGGAGGCAATCATGACAACGAAAGAAAAAGCGACATTTGCCGGAGGATGCTTCTGGTGCATGGTCAAACCCTTCGACCAATGGGACGGCGTCTACCGTGTGATTTCCGGTTATACCGGCGGACATTTGGAAAACCCTTCCTATGAAGATGTGAAGAGCGGTACTTCCGGCCATTATGAAGCTGTTGAAATAACCTATGATCCAAGCATCATAAGCTATAAAGAAATCCTGGATATTTACTGGCAGCAGATAGATCCAACCGATGACGGCGGCCAATTTCATGACCGGGGAGACTCTTACCGAACTGCCATTTTCTACCATAACGTGGAACAGAAGCAAGCAGCAGAAGCTTCCCGAGAAAAACTTGCCCAAAGCGGTAGGTTCTCCAAGCCGATTGTGACCAACATTCTTCCTGCGGAGACCTTCTATCCCGCCGAAGACTACCACCAGGATTTCTATAAAAAGAATGAACAAGAATACCAGGCAGACAGAGCCAAATCCGGCAGAGATGAATTCATCGAAACGGTATGGGAAAAATAGCCTGGATAGCTAGTGGTTAGACGTGCTGTATGCTGCACGTCTTTCTTTGTTGAAAGGGAAAGTTACAGGCTTCCGATCTTCTATCCCTCTAGCTGCACCTGCTTCCTCCACTTCTTCTCCAACGGTTCCTTCCACGTATCGGCAAGCAGTGGACAGGTAATGAGCTCCTCCACCAGTCCCCAATCAGGTTCTTTCGAAAACATCAGTTGGTTGCAGACTTCAACCGACCACTGAGGATGTGGCCGTTCCTGCAATACCAACGAGTCACCACTTCCTACCAGCCCTTCTTGCAACACACGAAAATACCATCCGGTCCGCCCCGTCTCCTGGATCCGCAAGGCAAAATCCCGCCTTCCAAAACGCCTGCCCGGTTTCCAGCAAGGTTTACGCGGCTGGGATACCTGCACCACCGCTTCGCCCATTGCATATGTATCTCCAATACAGACGTCTCCCTCATAGAGTCCTTTCACCGCGAAGTTCTCCCCCATTGCGCCTGCCTCGATTCCATTCAACTCCAGGTTCTCACGCCAATAGCTATAGTGGCCACTGGGATAGGCAAAAGCAGCCTTTTCCGGCCCTCCATGGTTTTTCTTATCAGCAACCTCATCTCCTTCAAGGCCCACGGCCCCAAGCCACAATCTGACACTACTATCTTCTTTGAACATCCCGCTCTCCCAAGGTTTATCTGCCGGGATGCCGGCAGTCTTCACCCTGCCGACCAGGACCTTCTCTGTCCATGCTTCCATATCTTCCGCCCCCTTTATGTATGTTTCCATTTTATACGAAAACTTACTATTTTGGAAATTCATTTTACCTTTCGAACACACCATTCGGTCGCCTACTAAAAGAAATAGCCGTATACCATTGGCATACGACTATTTCTTTGCACACTCTTCGATGAATGCTTGGTAAATGTTCAACGATACCTGGTCACCTGTCTCCGCCAATGCCTCCGGGTGCCATTGAAGCCCGAGAGCGAAGCGATGGTTCTTGCTTTCCACTGCCTCGACGACTCCGTCATTAGCTGTCCCACTGATCTGAAAATCCGCTGACACATCACGATTGGCTTGATGATGAAGGCTGTTGACCCGCAGCCTATCTGATCCGGTGAGCCGGTGCAGCAATGAATCTTCCAACACTTGAACAAAGTGGGAGGCATGACTGAACGGCGCCTTCTGGGCGTGCTGAAGCAGCTCTTCATCTATTTGTGTATAGATATCCTGATACATATCTCCACCAGCGGCAATATTGAGTATCTGTGCACCTCGGCACACACCGAGCACCGGCTTTTCAATCTCCAGCATTTTTTTGATCAGAGCTATTTCCGATTGATCGCGCGCAGGGATAATGGTGCCTAGTTCCCGGTGCGGCTCCTCCCCGAAGATGGTCGGATCGATATCATATCCCCCTGTTGCGTACACCCCATCAATCTTCCCTGCTAGGTCTTCCACATCCTCCTGATTCAGGAAGTATGGCAGCATGACAGGCAGCCCCCCTGCACGCGTGATCGCTTTGATATTCCGATGTGTTACAGCGTAATGCGATTCATCCACTTCCATAGAGGAAGTAACCCCTATTACTGGTTTCATGAACTGATTCCCCCTATCCTTTCCCATCAATCCAGCATATGATTTTGTTTCAGTTTAATTGACAGCTGCAAGGAAGTCCAGACTCGTCCTCTATTTCCTATGATAAATAAATGAAATAATGATATAGTGGAGTAATCAGCTATTTTATAGTCAACAAGAAAATGAGGTGCCGCCATATGTTGTTTAAAAGTGACTCTTTAATTCCTTTAAAAATGCTCTTATTCAGTTTTCATGCGTCCAATACCATTATCCTCAGCTTTTTACCTCTATACCTGCAGTTCAAAGGTCTGGATGGAACGGAAATTGGCTGGGTGCTTGCCATCGGCCCCCTAGCATCGATCTTCGCCCAGCCATTTTGGGGTTATTTGAGTGATAAATTCAAGACGGTGAAGTGGATACTGCTGGTATGCATTATCGGCCTGATCATCGGAAGCACACTGTTCTTTCAGATGAATACCCTTCTTACCATCATTCTCATGGGGGCGGTCTTTTACTTTTTCACCACTCCAATCGGTGCTTTGGGTGACAGCCTGGCTCAACGGAGAGCAGATGAACTGAACATCTCTTTTGGAACCATCCGCACATGGGGTTCCATCGGGTTCGCCATTTCCTCCCTGTTGATTGGAGCGATTCTCGATATCATCGGTGTCCAGTATATGCTCCTGCCTTACTTGTTCTTTGGATTCCTCGCCTTGCTTGTCGTCTTCCAGTTGAGTGATGTGAGGATGGATGCAAAACCTGTCCAACTCAAGGATGTACGTAAATTGTCAGGGAACAAGCCATTCCTGCTATTCCTTGGAATCATGCTGTGTCTCACGATCAGCCACCGTGCTAATGACAGCTATATCGGCCTGTATATTACCGAGCTTGGCGGGTCAGAAGGACTGGTCGGTACCGCCTGGTTCATCGGCGTCCTGACCGAGGCAGCAGTGTTTGCAACTGCCGGATTCTGGTTCCGTAAATTTCATCCGCTCATTTTCATTATCCTGGCAGGTATTCTGTATACACTTCGTTGGTTTTTGTATTCATGGGTGGAGGACCCTGTATATGTGCTAGGTTTACAAGTCCTGCATGGTCTGACATTCGGCATTTTTTACTTATCTGCCTTCGAATATGTAACCAGACTCATCCCTCGCCTGTTGCAGGCAACGGGCCATCTTGTCTTTTTCGCCACGTTCTTCGGGCTTTCCGGCATCATCGGTTCTCTAGGAGGCGGTGCAATCATGGAAGCTTTCGGCGGGGCCACTCTCTATTTCACCATGGGAGCTCTAGCATTGGCCGGGACTATATTGATGACAATCTACCATATTCAGCCGTTCGGTAAAAATCCCGTGAAAGAAAGAGGCTACTAATATAACGAAAGCTCTCCGCAGGCGGAGAGCTTTTTTATTTACAGGCCAGGTCGCAAAGCAGCATCAATCGGCAGATGTAATGGTTTATCAGCAGGAGGGATGGGATATCCGCAGGAGGGATGGGATATCCGCAGGAAGACCGCTTTATCAGCGGGATTCGTAAATTATCGCCAGAAGAAAAAATATATCCCCCGAAGAAAAATTTTATCGACAGGACCGACCGTATATCCGCTGTACCACCCGTTTATCAGCAGCACACTCCCTATATCTCCCGCAACCTTCTGCCGATCAGCCGTTCATGACGGATATCGGCTGCACGAGCGGGATATCCGCCGGAGGGCCGGTATACCAGCAGCCCCCCCTTCCATCCTCTGGGACAGAGGCATTAGCTTTGACCGGGGTTGCCCCATCTAAAAAAGACTTCCGGAAAACTCCGGAAGTCTTTCAGTTAACTTAAGAAAATGAAATAAAGGACGAAGATGACGAACAACACATACATGATAGGGTGAATTTCTTTGGCCCTTCCTTTCAACAGCATCGTTACCGGGTAGAAGATAAAACCGATCGCTATTCCAGTAGCAATGCTGTACGTAAGCGGCATTGCCAGAATGGTCAAAAAGGCTGGTACGGCAATTTCAAACTTGTCCCAGTCAATACCTTTCAAGGCGGAGGACATCAGAACGCCGACGATAATCAGAGCAGGTGCTGTCACTTCCGCCGTCACCACACTCAATAATGGTGAAAAGAACAGCGACAATAAGAAGAACCCTCCTGCCACAACGGCAGTGAATCCGGTACGCCCTCCGACACCGACACCTGCAGTGGATTCCACATAGGATGTTGTCGTGGACGTACCCATCGTCGCCCCAACAACAGTTGCTGCCGAATCAGAAAATAATGCTTTACCAGCACGCGGGAGCTTGTTATCCTTCATCAAACCGGCTTGGGTGGCAACAGCTACCAATGTCCCGGCTGTATCAAAGAAATCGACGAACAGGAAGGTCAGAATAACAACAAGCATCTCCAGTGTGAAAATGTCACCAAAATGCAGGAATGCCTGTCCAAAGGTAGGCGCCATACTTGGTACACCGCTCACAACCCCACTGATACCAGAAGGCACTGCGATGAGGCCGAACAGCATTCCGCCAATAGCTGTCAGAATCATGCCGAAAAAGATTCCAGCCTTCACACCAACCGTCAACAGGATGATCGAAATAATCAAACCGAAAATAGCGAGCAATACCGTTGGGGACGTTAGATCTCCAAGTGCCAGTAGTGTTGCATCGTTCCCTACAACGATACCGGCATTCTGCAGACCGATGAAGGCGATAAACAACCCGATCCCCGCCCCCACTGCGAGTTTGAGGTTTCCGGGTATCGCATTGATAATCCGTTCGCGCAGACCGGTCAGTGTCAAAATGATAAAGATGAAACCAGAAGCAAGTACACCGGCAAGCGCAGTTTCCCAAGGAATTCCATAACCAAGGATGACAGTATAGGAGAAAAATGCATTAAGTCCCATCCCCGGTGCCAGAACAATAGGATACTTCGCCAGTATCCCCATTATCAGGGAACCAACTGCCGCTGCAATGGCCGTCGCGGCAAACACTGCTTCCTGATCCATACGGGTAACACCTTCTGGCAGCTCTTCAACCCCTACGAGTGCCAGGGTGGCGGGATTGACAAACAGAATATAAGCCATTGCCAGGAATGTTGTCAGGCCTGCAATGAATTCTGTCCGGTAGTTTGTGCCATATTCTTCAAAGTGGAAATATTTCTTCATGTTGTTGATCCCTACCAATCTACTATTATTTCATATAATAAAAGCGCTCCTGGGGGACCCAAGAGCGCAAAGGTACAGTTTCAGTAGGTTATACCAGCCTGTTGATTCAAGGCTGTATTACTGTTCCTGCGTAGTCAGATCATTTACGGCGATCTGGTAGAGACTCTTGGGCCATATTCCCGGAATTATACGCATTTCATATGAGAATGTACCCTTATAATACTACTGATCGCAGAAACAGTCAACAAAAACCGAACAAAAATAATTTTAAATCATGTAAAGTTCGTTTATTCCCATTCAATGGTGGCAGGTGGCTTGCTGGTTACATCATACACCACCCGGTTGATATGCTGCACATCATTGACAATCCGAGTGGAGATTTTACCAAGGACATCCCATGGAATACGAGCCCAGTCAGATGTCATACCATCAATGGAAGTCACCGCACGGATGCCGATCGTGTAGTCATATGTCCGGGAATCTCCCATGACACCCACACTTTTAATGTTCGGCAATACGGTGAAATACTGCCAAATATCACGGTCCAATCCGGCTGCTGCAATTTCTTCCCGAAGGATTGCATCGGATTCACGGACAATTTCCAACTTCTCCTCGGTGACTTCCCCCAATACCCGAATGGCAAGACCCGGTCCAGGGAAAGGCTGCCGCCATACAATATTGTCAGGAATTCCCAATTGGGTGCCAAGCTCCCTTACTTCGTCCTTGAACAAGGTATTCAGCGGTTCGATCAATTCAAACTGCATATCTTCAGGCAGGCCGCCGACATTATGATGGGATTTGATGGTCTGAGCCGTGTCGGTCCCGCTCTCGATAATATCTGTGTAGAGAGTCCCTTGGGCGAGGAAATCAATATCCTTCAGCTTGCCAGCTTCATCATCAAACACATAAATGAACTCGTTGCCGATGATTTTCCGCTTTTTCTCTGGATCGTCCACACCCTGCAGTTTGGACAGGAAACGGTCTTTGGCATCCACTTTGATAATGTTCATATGGAAATCTTCTGCAAATACCTTCATCACATCATCTGCCTCATTTTTCCTTAACAGACCGTGATCGACGAAAATACATGTGAGCTGATCACCGATTGCTTTATGGATCAGTGCCGCTACCACGGAAGAGTCAACACCACCACTCAAAGCACATAGTACTTTACGATCACCCACCTGTTGCCGGATCTTCTCCGTTTCCAATTCGATGAAGTTCTCAATGGTCCAGTCACCGGCCGTGTCACAAACGTCATTGACGAACTCTTTCAGCAATTGGGTGCCATGTTCTGTATGACGCACTTCCGGATGAAATTGAACACCATATAATTTTTTCTCCTTATTGCTCATCGCAGCAATCGGAGTGGACGGGCTTGTTGCATCCACTGTAAAGGATGCAGGTGCCTCCACCACTTTATCACCATGACTCATCCATACAGATTGGTGTTCCGGCGAGTTCTTAAACAAGGCAGTATCTTTATCTGCATCAATCATTGCCTTGCCATATTCCCGGTTTGCCGCCTTCTCTACTTTACCGCCATAATGGAGGGCCATCAGCTGCATACCGTAGCAGATGCCTAGGATCGGAATATCCAGCTCAAAGATTTCTTTATCACAACGGAAGCTGTTCTCGTCATAGACACTATGCGGTCCGCCGGAAAGGATGATCCCTTTCGGATTCATTTTCCTGATGGTCTCCGCTGTCATTTTATGGGAATGGAGTTCACTGTATACGCCGAATTCCCTGATCCGTCTGGTAATTAATTGATTATACTGGCTGCCGAAGTCCAACACCAGAATCATGTCATTTGTTTCCATTCTTCTCTCCCCTATCTGTTGCATATGGATATACCTACTAAAAAACCCGGATATCCGCCTTTTGCAAAAACCCGAACAAAGCGGGTTGCAAAAAGGCAGATATCCGGGTAACACAAGGCCATGGTCCTCTTCCATGCTCATGAACAGAAGACGGTCACACACCTGTCAGATAACTGCCTTCATAGTCAGGGCATTTACGGTGCCCCGGTAGAAACTTTCGAACCATATTATCGAGGATATACGAAAGGCATAATTGATTGCAGAATAATATGTTCTAATCATACTAATGGGAGCAGGCAAGGTCAACCCAATATCCGTTTGATTAAATTTTTCCATAATTGCCTCAGTTCCTTCAGATGCGTCTGATCAGTTTCTCCTTTATAGAGCATTCGTTCATACTGGGCAGTCAAACGACCCATTTCACCTGTCCCATAACGACGGTCGATCATATTTGCATACTCTCTCAGTGTCTGATCAGGCTTCCTTCTCCACCCCTTCGCTTCCAAAATTTTCATCACATGCAGATATGCATGCTGATACGCTTCCGCTCCTCCCCTATGACGAAAACGGAGCTCCAAAAGGTAGGTCTGCCACCGAAAACGGCTTCGGTAGAGAAGGAAAGCAAGAAGTCCAACTGCAGCGGCAGCAACTGGCCACTGCCAGCCCCAAGAGGAGCCACTCCCTTTATCAACATCACTCTCAGCCATCACCGTTGCTGCTTCTTCCTCTTCCAATTCCGGCTCCTCTACTTCCTGCTCATCTTCTGGGTTCTGTCGATCTTCCTGGTTTTCCTGAGCATCGATTTCACCCCAATCGGTATAGAGATCGATTGGATTGGAAAAGCCCTGGGTCGGTTCGAATGGCACCCAGCCAACTTCAGGGAAGTAGACTTCGACCCACGAATGGGCATTGGAATTCGTCACCTCATACACTTGATGCTCATCGCTCAACGAGCTGTTCTGACTACCGAGCATTTCCCCGCCGGTGAAGCCTTTGACCCATCTTGCTGGAATATCCAAGGAGCGCAGAAGCACTACCATCGAGGTGGAATAATTGTCACAGTATCCTGCTTTTGAATCGAACAAGAACTGGTCCACATAATCCTGTTCCTCCCCAGGTACGGGAACGTTGGAAGTTTGATACGTAAATCCATTAGCTTCGGTAAAGTGGTTTTCGACTGCTTTCGCCTGATCGTAGCGAGTCTCAAACGGCTTGGTGACTTCCCGGGCCAGTTCTCTCACCCGCTCTGGCATATCTTTTGGGAGCTGGGTATATCTCTCCACTATCTCTTCAGGGTCCTCAGTACCAGCTTCCCTCAGCTTGTTAATCTCAAATGACGGGTCCTCATAGGTAAGGGTGTACCCATCCAAATTCACCACTTCACCTTCCTTCTTTGTTTGGACAGCCTCCGTGCCATCGTCGAGTAAAAACTGGGCTTCCGGATGATCAACCTGTTCAATCCCGTATGGATAAACAAGCTTATCAATATCCGCGCTCTCCTGGAACACCAAGACCGCTGTCGCTTCCTCTGTCTCTACATTCTTTGAAAAAGTGTCGAGGGAGATATCCCCATTCGCCTGAAGTTGATAATTCCTCTCTCCTGAACTCTCCCAACCTTTCCCTGTATAAACGTCTTTTGTCTCGATTCTCCAATATTGGTCCTCTTCCGCTTCCACTCGGAAAACAGGCGCATAATCCTGGATAAAAGATCCTCCTAGACGGGAATCATCCTCTCCATAACCCACTTTTCGTACAACAGACCCGCTGTCATCCGAGCCCGCTCCTTCTGCTGCACTCTGGATAAACGGAACGGGGTCCGGCCATTGTGGTGCAGGCTTAGGAGCCACGAACCCTACAACTGATCCAAACAGGACAATAGCGATGAGTGGCAGAAGCCAAACAAGGGCATTACCTTGTCGCGATATCTTGACAGATCCGTTGTTCAACTCTCTCATGAAATGCGCCAATCCCAACGCAATGAAGGAAAGAACGAAGGAGCGGATAATGGAAAACTCTGCTTGGTAGCCAGTGAAGGTGTCCAGGACTGTAATATAAACGAGCGTCAGCAGAACAAACAAAAATACCCGTTTCATCACCACAAACCAATAATAAAGCAGGTAGCTCATCAGCCAGATCAGCATGAAAAACAATAACGTACGGAACATCGGCGTCAGCGCATACCACTGCTGAGATAACATGAGGTCCAAATTGATGAGAACATCGCGGGATAATTCCCCAAGCCAAGCAAGGTTCAGGACGGGCCCCTGAAAATAAAGCAGCTGCATTAGCAGCATGGTGCCTGCAGCTTTCATAGGAAGACTGACCCACCATTTCACTTGAAGCAAAGTGATGAGAAAGCTATACACGGCGAAAACTGCAAAAACCATAACACTTCCGGTGTCAGTCAGCTCACTGACCGGATACATCCATTCCAAAAAAAGAAATAAACCGCAAAGGTATAAAATAGAGGATAAAATGAATGATTGATATCCTGCTTGTACCGCACTTCTCATTTCCCTCTCACCTCCACCGGTGTTTGAACCAGTTCACTCTCTGTCATGGGGATTACTTCCATCCCCTCCATTTCCATTTGTGTCAATAGATCTCTTTCTTCCTCCGATATCCAAGTGGATGCCTGGACAAACAGCACCACCATATATTTCGATCGGGTTTTCATTGGCTGTATGGCCTCAAGCCATGCCCTGTCCACATGGGACGTGATCAGCAGAACCACATTCCCTTCTTTCACCCGGAATATCTCTTCCCGCAATTTCAGGACAAAGGGCCCGCTGCGGGATGGTTGGATTCTTGCAAGTTGACGCTGAGCAACAGCCATCTGTTCCTCGCCATGTCCTGGAATATAAACACTTTCTCCTCCAACGATAAGGAGACGCGTCCGAATCGACTGCCTGCGCATGGCACGAACAAGTGACGCGGCCAGTTCAACCGTCGCTTCGAAGGCCAAAGGATTCATTCCCTGATGCCAGCAGCTGTCCAGGACGAGCAATACATCCATTCCCTCTTCTTGTTCGAACTCCTTCGTCATGACTTCATTCTTGCGGGCTGTCTGTTTCCAATCAATGGAGGAAATTTTATCCCCTGGTGCATACTCCCGGGCCCCTACAGCAATATTGGTATGATGCCAAGTCCAGGAAGAGGCTTTTCCACCTTCATCCAAGCTGCTCCATGAACCCGTAAGACGTACGTCGTCCTGCGCCGGATAGACCAGCAATTGATCCTCCAATGGAATGAAGACTTCTTTCCTGGCCAAACCGAACAAATCACCGCAGCGGATGGTGACTCCTTCCAACTGATGGACTCCTCTGGGCAGCGCCTCCAACTGATAGGAAACCTCAATTCGTCGGCGGAAGGATGGGAACACGGCCCTTTTCACTTCCCTATCCATATTATAATGGCCTGGACGATCCATGTGCCTGTATTTACGCTTACCGTCGTCTTTCCTATGTAGCCCTTCCGAGAATACCTCCTCAAATACACAATAGAACAACGGGAAAGGTAAACCGCGCTCAACGGTGATGGTCACCGAGACATTCCCTCCTGCTTTCACTGCTTCTCTTTGCAGGTGACGCTTCACCTTCCAATGGCGCAGCGGATAAAACAATAAAGCCACCTGGTAAAGGAATATAGGCAGGAAACCGAAAAACAGGAACCAGCTGGTAAAGCCACCCTGAAACATGGCATAGGAAAATAAAGCAGCAAACAGGAGAAAAATAAACAGCAAATTCCCCATGAGTCTTATAATGCTGTTCATCAACGAAAACCTCTCCGTATTGGGATATGGGTATGCTTTACGATGGAATCGATCACTTGCTCATTTGTCGTACCACTGTATCTTGCCTCAGCAGTCAGGACGATCCTATGGGACAGGACGTACGGCGCTAGAAATTTTACATCGTCCGGGAGGACATAGTCCCTTGTCTGGATAAATGCATATGCTTTCGCCGCCCGCATCAGGGCAATCGATCCTCTAGGACTTACTCCCAACCGGATGGACGGAGTACTCCTTGTATTTGTAACCAGATTGATAATATAGTGCTGTACATTCCTATCAATATATACGTTCTTCACTTCTTCCTGTACAGCAACCAATTCGTCACGGGAAATTACCGGTTCTACACTCTCGATAGGGTGATTGGATGAGGTACGTTCCAACATTTCCAATTCATCCGCAAATGTCGGGTAACCCATTTTCAACTTGAATAGGAAACGATCCAGCTGAGCTTCCGGCAAAGGGTAAGTGCCCTCATATTCAATCGGGTTCTGAGTGGCCATTACAAAGAAGGGTTTGCTAAGTGGAATGGTCCGACCGTCTACCGTTATGTTCTTCTCTTCCATTGCTTCAAGCAGGGATGATTGCGTCTTCGGAGAGGTACGGTTGATTTCATCCGCGAGTACGACATTTCCCAAAATGGGTCCAGCACGGAATTCAAACTCAAGTTTTTTCGGGTTGTAGACGGATACACCGGTGACATCGGAAGGCAGGAGGTCGGGGGTGAACTGGATTCTCCGAAAATCACAGTCAAGTGAGGTTGCCAGCGCCCTGACAAGCATGGTTTTCCCCACACCTGGCACATCTTCAAGCAAAACATGCCCCTCCGCCAATAAGGCTGCTAAACTGAGTGCAGCTACGTCTTCTTTCCCTATCATCACTTTATTTATATTGCTCAAAACTTTTTCTACTTTTTCGTTATAGGCCATTGTATTCTGCATTTCATCTTCTGCCCCCTCCATCGATTATGGTACGTACGAGCATAATATAACTATACTAGAAAAGCATATGAAGTAAAAGAACCCGCGTACTAGACTAGTATTGTCAGGAAATGCGGTTTCTAAACCATCTACCACCCGGAATCAGACATAGTATTCTAGTAAAATGGTGCATAAAAAAATCGGAAGGGAATTGAAACATCCCTTCCGATTTCTTCATAATTTCTTCATAGTTCTTACTTGAAATTAAGAATTGTTGTTGTTATTCTTTTGTTGTTGGCGGCCACGAACATTTCCGCCTTTTTGACCGATATCTTCATAGAAATCTTGGCCATGTTCACGGGAAGTGGTCTCCCCACCTTTTTGACCAATCTCCTCGTAGAACTCCTGGTCATGATTTCTTGAAGTTGTTTCTCCGCCCTTTTGACCGATATCTTCATAGAATTCCTGGTCATGGTTGCGGGAAGTAGTTTCTCCACCTTTTTGGCCGATCTCTTCATAGAATTCCTGGTCGTGGTTGCGGGAAGTAGTTTCTCCGCCTTTTTGGCCAATCTCTTCATAGAATTCCTGATCATGGTTTTGTGCGGTAGTTTCGCCGCCTTTCTTACCGATCTCTTCATAGAATTCTTGATCGTGATTGCGGGCAGTTGTCTTGCCGCCTTTACGTCCTGCTTCCTCTAGAGACATATTGTTGTTATTGTTACGTCTATTGTTATTCTTTGCCATTCTTAACATCTCCTTTCGGTATAGTCAGTAAAGTTTCTTCACTAAGCCATTTCCACTTTCAGTTTTCATTGAAACATCTTGTTTTTTAATGCTTCAGTTATTTATTGTTACGGTTTTGACGGGCACGTTCCTTGCCGCCTTTTTCACCGATTTCTTCATAGAATTCCTGATCATGGTTGCGGGAAGTAGTTTCGCCGCCTTTCTTACCGATCTCTTCATAGAATTCCTGATCGTGGTTGCGGGCAGTTGTCTTGCCGCCTTTACGACCTGCTTCCTCTAGGGACATATTGTTATTATTGTTGCGTTTATTGTTATTTGCCATTCTTAACATCTCCTTTCAGTAATTTCGGCTTTCCGCCGTCTCATTAATGTGTTTTCCACATCGCTTTTGTTGTTAAACACCTAAATTTCTGCTAGAATTAAGAGTTATTGTTTTCACTTTGGCGAGCGCGTTCTTCGCCGCCCTTCTTACCAATTTCCTCGAAGAACTCCTGGTCATGGTTGCGGGCAGTTGTCTTGCCGCCTTTACGGCCTGCTTCTTCCAGAGACATCTTCTGGTTATTGTCGCGTTTATTGTTATTTGCCACTTTCAGTCATCTCCTCTCTAAATAGGATTAGGTATTCTCTCGCCTACATTAATTTATTTTCCACCTCAAATTATTCTTAAACATAGGGGACTCATATTGGTAGATTTGTAACTTGAATGAAATAAACATAAGGTGCGTGATCTTCCGATGATCCAGAACGAACTGATCTATCAGCCGTGCTGGTGATATGCGGATCCTCCTGCCGATTCATCCACTCTCCGGAGGAAATACCAGGCGTCCTGCTGATATTCACCTCCTCACGCTGATAAATCTGTCCTTCTGCCGATTTCCGGCCACTCCGGAGGATATCTCCGCTCTCCTGCCGATTTCCAGCCGCTCCGGAGGATATCCCAGGCGTCCTGCCGATAAATTCATTCTCCCGCTCTCCGTTGGATATATCCTCGCTCCTGCCGATTTCGCATTCCTCCATCTGCTGTACCGCCGTCCCCCAGCCAATCAAAAAAACGCCGGTTCCCCGGCGCTTTCAGCTTAATTATTGGTATATTTATCATTTAATTTATTCAGTACTTTTTCAGCTGCAGTATCTTTTTCCTGCTTTTGTTTATCTTCCAGTTCAAAGTCGATCCGATCTTCCTGTGGCAAACGGAAAAATGAATTCTTTTGTGGCTTCTCTTTCTTGGTGTCCATGCCTTCACCCCTTTCTCCCTTAAAAACGGGAGTTGATCTCCGCATTCACATAATTCTTGCGTTTCATCCATATAAAGCCGTCACCTTTTGTTATGACAGCAACATCTATCGGCGGTCCTACCGATTCCGTAGCCCGTGTCACCCGTCTTTTGAAGGAAGTCAAGTTGATCAAGGCTTCCGTCATTTCCGCAAGTTCTTCTTTCGGCAGGGATCTTACAACACCAAGCAGGGGTTCAATATAATTGTTCCGTTGGTATTCTTCCACCGCTTCCTCAATGGAGTCATATAATTCATTACCCAAATTCTTCAGTTCTGTAACCTGTTCTGCTGAAAAATTGATCCCCAAATGTTTTTGCACCTGTTCATCATAGCTTGTCAGGACCCGGTCAATGATTCCAAAAATGGCTTCTTCCATATTCGGCTCGATGCCGCCGATGAAGGAGTCAACCATTTCTCGTTGTGCAAAGGCGGTGATGGATGCAGTCCCGTCTGCTTCATCATTAGTATAGCTGATTTTCCGCTCCTTCAGCAGTTTATATTTCATCTGTCCGAAAACAAATCCTTCCAGACGGTAATTCAGCATATGGGGGAAAATCTCTTTTTCTCCATAACCACAGATTACCAAACCAGTGCTGCCCACACTGAAATAGTCCTTTTTCAGGGCTTGAAAAGCCAGCATATAAAGGTCTTCCTTCACTTCATCTGGAAGTTCGTAGGTGATGAGCTCTTCTTTAATTTCCCGGATGACAGAGCCGAATGCATCTTTGAAATGCTGATAGTCCAGCTCAACAAACTCTGTATCTTCTTCTCTGAATTCCTCTACCTTCCTTTTCACACAGCTTTCCAACCATTCTGTCACGTTCTCATCCTCTACTTCTTCCGCTTCACTAATATGGCCTTCCACTTCTCTGACCACTCGTTTAAGTACATCGGAAAATGTCCGGTAGACAATGATGCTTTCCACATCATTATTGGCAAAACGCTCATCCCTCCGCAGGAAATCCATCAAGTCACCTGCGTAATCGGTCAAATCATCAAATTTCTTATCTCCCAAGTAATCTCTGTACGACTTGATGATCACATCCCAAGGCACTTCCATGAAAGAAGCAGCACCATACACCATGATGCCGACAGGATGCTCCCTGGAGAGAGAGAATAACTTATTGGCTGAATTATACACTTTCTGTATCCCATCCCTGCCGCTGGTGATGGCGCTGTCTGCAGCAAGAGACATGCCCAACTTATTCATGATCACTACTTCCGCTGTCATACCGTACCTCCTTCCTTACCTATTTTATATGTATCCCTCACTATAAGAATTGAAACAACCAGCAGATAGAGGAGGATCTCCATAAAATAAAAAGAGACAGCACTTTCCTCACAAGGAGAAATGTGCTGTCTCTCATCTTATCTATTAATAATGGAGTGGCCCGTTCGGTCCCAATGGAATCCCGAACAGCATCCAGACGATCAGCATGATTGTCCAACCGACCAGGAAGTAGATGGAGTAAGGAAGCATGGTGGATATCAATGTTCCGATTCCCATCTTTTTATCGTATTTCTGCGCAAAAGCTATGATTATGGCAAAATATGTCATCAATGGCGAGATGATATTAGTGGTGGAGTCAGCCACACGATAAGCCATCTGGGTAAGTTCCGGCGAATAACCCAGCTGCATCATGATCGGAACAAACACCGGTGCCATCATCGCCCACTTGGCGGAAGCACTTCCGATGAAAATGTTGATGAAAGCAGTGATCAAGATAAACAACAGAAGCAATGGAATGCCTGTCAGGTTTACACTATTCAAGAACTCTGCGCCATAGACACCTAAAACCAGACCCATATTCGTCTCATTGAAATATGCAACAAACTGACCTGCCGTAAAGGCAAGAACAATGAACATTCCCATGGAGGCCATGGTCTCAGTCATCTGGGCTGCCACATCCTTATCATTGCGGATAGACTTTGTTATCAACCCATATACCAAACCAGGAATGAAGAAGAGTATGGTGATAATTGGCACAAGGGAACTCATGAATGGTGACTGTATAATCTGATCCATCGTATTCCCTTCCGTCCCACGCAGCGGAGCGTCCGGAGGGAGTATCAGCAGAGCCGTCAGGATTAGACCCACTGCTAGTGAAACACCAGCCCAGATAAGCCCCTTCCTTTCGATAGAAGTAAGTCCTTCCAGTTCCTCCTCTTTCTCTTCTCCTTGATAGGATCCAAGGCGCGGTTCAACGACACGTTCGGTTACCCAAGTTCCAATAAACGTAAGTACTAATACAGATGCTGAAATGAAGAACCAGTTCATCGCAATGTTCATCTGTTCGGCGTATGCCGGATCAATGATGGACGCTGCAGCAATAGTCAATTCACCAAGCATGACATCTGTACCGGATAACAAGAAGTTCGCACTGAATCCTGCCGAAACTCCGGCAAACGCGGCTGCCAGACCGGCGAGTGGATGCCTTCCCAATGCGGCAAAAATCAACGCACCAAGAGGCGGGAGGACAACATAGCCAGCATCAGAGGCTACACTGGACATGATACCTGCCAGCACCAGTCCAACCGTGATGAACCGGTTTGGTATGGACAAAACAAATCCGCGAAGCAATGCACTGATCAGACCTGTACGCTCAGCCACACCGATACCGAGCATGGTAACCAGTACCACACCGAGCGGTGCGAAGCCGATGAAATTATCGGTCATGCTTCCAAATATATATTCAAGTCCTTCTGCATTCAGAAGGTTCTTGATCTCCACCATCGTTCCTTCTTCTCCGGGATGTTCAACACTGATGCCCAATGGCTGGAGGGCAGCGGAGAGCAGAAGTACGAGGAAGGCCAGAATAGCGAACAACGTCACAGGATGCGGCAACTTGTTACCGACTACTTCTATACCATCCAAGGAACGCTGAAAAAAACCTTTATTACCTTTAGCCATTATTAATACCCCTTCCCTATAACCAAATCGATAATATTCTGAAAATGGCGTTTGTATTTTTGTGAGAATTTCATTATATACAGGTTAGAGGATAATTTAAATACTATAACTTAAAATAAAAATAATGAAATAGTTCGCAAGAGTTGGCCTTGGTCTAATACTGGCTATATTGTCTCTAATTGTGAATTAACTCCCGATTCTTTCTACTCAAAGGCATGGAGACATAAAGGGATTCCTTCCTGGATCCATCCATAATCCGCTCTGTTCCATCTGGAAGGCCAACTGCAGCAGAAGATCTTCCTTCCCTTTAGCTGCCATCATCTGCACTCCAAGGGGCAGCCTTTCTTCTGTAAGGTGAACGGGAATGGAAACAGCAGGCTGTCCAGTAAGGTTGGCAAGCTGGGTGAACGGTGTGTACGTCAAGCTTGGCAGGAACATATCGTAGATCAGTTGCTGTTGTTCTTCGGGACTGCATGCTGCTATCCCATCACGCAGTTCCTGCTGGTTCTTTTCACTGTAAGTGAGTTCTCCGACTTTAGGAGCCGCCCAGGCTGTAGCCGGTGTGATGTATAGATCATAGGTAGCGTGCATGGTTTCCATCTTGGCAGACGCCTCGTCCCACGCTGCCAGACTGGCAGAAAACTCTGCTGCTGACACATTCTTGCCTGCCTGATTCAACAGCCATGTCTCTATTTCCATGTCCTCTGACGTGAGTTCCCTGCCGATGGACTGTTCGAGTTTCCTCACAACAGAAGAAATTTCTCCACTGTTCATCAGATAGTAGTTTTTCATTAATTGAACACCATCTACCTCGTTCCGCTTTTCCTCGACGATGTGCCCCTGTTTTTCCAGCCAATAGATGGTATTATCGACAGCTTTTTCCGCTTCTCGGGAAACTGGCGTCCCGACTGGTGATTCCGTTGTATAGGCAATGCGCAGCCTGCGATCGAAGTCTTCCTTTATGGCCTGCTGGTAGCTGCCATCGAACATAGGTATATGGAAGGCCGCTTCGGGTTGGAATACCTGTAAGATATCCAACATGGCCGCACTGTCACGGACTGTCCTGGACAGAACGAAATCGATTGAAGCTCCCTGCCACTGTCTTCCTGTTCCTGGACCTACTGGGGTACGTCCCCGTGTCGGCTTCAGTCCGAATATCCCAGTGAAGGATGCTGGTATGCGGATAGATCCTCCACCGTCACTCGCGCCTGCCACCGGAACAATACCTGCTGCAACAGCTGCCGCTGAGCCACCGCTAGACCCTCCCGGTGAATAAGCGGTATTCCACGGATTTCTGGAGGGACCGGCCACAACTGGCTCCGTGATATTTTTCAAGCCGAACTCCGGTGTATTGGTATGACCCATAAATTGAAAACCCGCATGGCGCAGCTTGTCCACAAGATTGGAATCCTGCTGTGCGACCAACCCGCTAAGAAGCCTGGAACTGGAAGTCAGCGGCTCCCCCTTCATACTTTGTGAGATATTTTTCAGCAGAATCGGCACTCCGGCAAAAGGGGATGCCTCTACGTCAACATCCTCCGCTTCCTCCAACGCCTTTTCCTTCCGTGAATGAATGACCGCATTCAATTCCGGGTTTGCTTCTTCCATCAGCCGGTAGCTTGTTTCCAAAAGTTCCCTCGGAGATATCTCCTTCTGCTTCAGCAATTCCGTCAGATCTATTGCATCCAGTTTTCGATAGGTTCTATGATCCATTTTATCCGCTCCTCTGCCGCGTATTTACCAAAAGTGTAACATCCAGACAGCGGAGGAGCATCACTTCTACTTCTGCTGTTGCTGCCGTTTCCAGCTTTGATCCCTTATTTTATGCAATATACCGTGATGTTATCTACACTTTAAGGAATAAATTAGGCAGAATTATACGCAGCAAATCAATTTTCATATGCATCTTTTCCAGTACAAAACTTGTAAGGTCAGTCCTTGTATAAATTCTTAATTTTACCGATAAACTATAGACGTACCTATAAAAAAATAATGGAATTGATACGACTATGAATACAATTGCCATGAAACGAAGCAGGAAATTGGAAGCAGTTCTCTGGAGTGTCGCCCTGCCGGGATTCGCTCAATTATTGAATCGGAAATATGTGAAAGGGATTCTGCTTATCGCATTGGAATTCATCATCAACGTGATGGGAAATTTCAATCGGATCATTGTGCTAAGTTTCCACGGACACACCCAAGAAGCAGTGGAACAGACGGACTATATGTGGCTGATGTTCTATCCCTGCCTTTATTTCTTCGCCATCTGGGATGCATACAGGGATGCAGGTGGAAATGAAAGGCCTTTTGCCTATCTTCCTTTGGTTTTTTCCGCCTACTTTGTCACATTAGGCTTGATCCTTTCTCCAAACTTCACTTTATTTGGATACCTCATCGGTCCCATGTGGCTACCCATGCTATTTCTGCCGATCGGGCTTGGCATCGGTGCCGTTATCAGGTGGTTCACCCTCAAAAAGCAAGGGGAAGGCAGTTGACCTTCCCCCTTCCTGGCATGGAACACAGCAGAACGTCACCCCGTAAACCTATGAAACAAAGACAACACTCAACATGAGTAAGGAACAACCCGATATTTTCCAAGCCAGCGGAATGCTGGCTTTTTATATGCCTTTTCCCTTCATTCTGAAAGCAGCTCAACTGGTAAACGCTAGACATGTTAAGCAGGATAAATAAATGGTTATACGTGAAACATAAGAAGAAAAAGCGTAAGATATGGTTGGACTGATTTTGAAAAGGAAGTGACATATATGTCTGCGGACCTAAAGGCAGCCATCCGTCTGGAAAATGTAAGTTATTCAGTAGATGGGCTTGATATCTTGAAAAATATTACGGGTTTTTTTGAAGAAGGAAGAATAACTACATTAGTAGGACCTTCCGGGGCCGGTAAAACAACTCTTTTCCGGCTTTGCAATGGACTGAGATCTCCTTCTTCCGGTGATATATATATCGGTGGACAGCATATAACCGAGTATGAACCAACGTCCCTTCGTCGTCAGGTAGGAATTGCCTTGCAAAATGCTGCTATGGTACGTGGCAGTGTGAGAAAAAACTTGGCTTTGCCGCTGGAACTTCAAACAAAAGAACTTCCGGAAAAAGATGCGGAAGAATTGATGGAAACAGTAGGTCTTGATAAGAGCTTTCTGGACAGGAAAACCAAAGACTTATCCGGCGGACAGCGTCAGAAGCTGTCCATTGCCCGTACGTTAGTCAACAATCCGAAGATTCTTTTACTGGATGAAATCACCTCTTCCTTAGATCGGGTTTCCCAACAGGATATTGAAGAACTGATCCAGCGAATCAATCAGAAATACAACACGACGATTATCTGGATCACCCATAACCTGACACAGGCTCTGAACGTGGGAGACAACACTTGGGTGATGATGGAGGGCGAAGTAGTGGAAACAGGAGAAAGCAGCCTGCTGAACCATCCGGAAAATGAAAGAGTAAAGCATTTCGTCAAGGGGGAAGTGGAATGAACTTTGTAACGTTGACACTCACCTTAATATTTGTCGCCATCCCCTTGATCCTCTCGAAAACATTTAAGCTGGGCCTTGAGAAAGACACTATCATTGCGACAGTACGGTCGATTATCCAGCTGCTGGCAGTAGGATATATTTTGCAATTTGTATTTGACGCAGAACATATGATTTATATTGTTTTGATGGTACTGCTCATGATCGGAGCAGCTACGCAGAATGCCCGTAAAAAAGGAGCGTCCATCAAAGGGATCACCTGGAAATTAATTGTCACCTTCCTATTTGTTGAAGTGCTGACACAGGGCATTCTCCTTGGGTTGGATATCACACCTCCGACTGCGCAATATATCATCCCGATCAGCGGAATGGTCATCGGCAATTCCATGGTGCTTGGCATCCTGTTCCTGAACCGTTTCACTTCCGAAATGGAATCTCGGCAGGAAGAGACAGAACTGATCCTGTCACTTGGCGGTACACCTAAACAAGCCGTCCACAGCCAGTTGATCACTTCCATCCAGGCTAGTACCATCCCAACGATTGAAAGCCAGAAGACGATTGGGCTGGTACAGCTGCCAGGTATGATGAGCGGTCAAATCATCGCTGGGGCTGACCCCGTGCAAGCAGTCATGTTCCAATTGCTCATCCTGTTCCTGCTTCTGACAACAGCAGTAGTGACCAGCATCATGCTCGGTTATTTATCCTATCCAACTCTGTTCAATCAACGGATGCAGTTCCTGGATGACCACTTGAAAAGCTAGCAGAACATAAGAGGGGCGTTCCTGCCGGTATCAGCAGAACGCCCCTTTATATTGGTTGTTTTCTTATTTATCTGAGCCGTATATACAGCAACCAACAGAGTTAGAGCAGCAAAAATTACTACATGAGATTTCGGTTATCCTTCATCCGCCTCTTTTTTCCTGACAGCAGCTTGTATCACATGCCCTGTACCATGATGGCGTTTCCCTTCATTTCTCTCCGCCTCTCCATAATAGAAATGCAGGCATTGATGATCTTCTATCCATTCCAGCACCTGCGAAGGATGATACAGCATGTCCAGAGACTTCGGACCGCCTGTCCGGTAGTGTAGTTGATCCTCTGAATATACTTCCAAAAGAATATAACCGCCTGCTTTGACGGAATCCAGGATATTCTCAATCAAGAAGGACTGACTTTCTTTTGGTACATGACCAAACACCATAACAGCAGCATCAAATTGCTGTGCCTCCACTTTTTCCTTGGTGAGATCCACTGCAGCAGTATGGAGGTTGACCCCATGCTCTTTAGCTAGATCCTCCGCCTTCGCCAGGCCGACTGGTGACTGATCATAGGCTGTGACTGTATGCCCCAGTTTGGCTAGGTAAACGGCATTTCTTCCCTCTCCCTCAGCAAAACAACCGATATTCGATCGATCGGAAAGTAATCCGCTCATTTTCTCTATGAACTTATTCGGGCTTGTTCCGTATACATACTCTTCATCCGAAAAACTGTCATCCCATTGCTCTTTAGACATTTCAACACCTACTCCTTCTTTTTTTCTTGATTCTCTAAGGGCAAAGTGAACCAGAAAGTGTGCAGGTCTGTTTCCGATTCCACACCTATCTCACCCCCATGGCTCCTGATGATTCCTTTAGCGATAGCGAGACCCAGGCCACTGCCACCTCGCTCCCTCCCCCGGGAAGGATCGAGCCGGTGAAACCGCTCAAATATAGCCTCACACTGATCGGGTGGAATCGGATCACCTCGCCCCATAACTGAAACTTTGTAAACTCCTTCGACAACTTCACCCTTTACTTGAATAGGCCCGTCTCCAACATGGTAATTAATGGCATTATCAATTAGATTGCTAAGCACTTGGGCTATCCCATTCGCTTCCACGTGTACATATTCCTTTTTCATATCAGTGATCAAAGGGATATCCTTTTTTTCTAGAGAACAGCGGAACATCGCTGCTGTCTGTTCGATTAGTTGGCTTATCTCTGTTCTGCTTTTATTAGAATAAAAAGTTTCCTTCACACCGTCCCATTTCTGCAGATCTTCCAATTGCTCCACCAATCCTGTCAGCCGTGCAGACTCTTCTGCCAGTGACTGATAAAGCTGTTGATCACCTGTAATGACGCCCGACCGGAGTGCATTCAGATAGCCATTAAGATTAGCAAGTGGTGTGCGGAACTCATGGGAAATATCTGCTACCATTTTTTGCTGATATTGTTGGTTTTTCTTCAAATCCTGCACGAGATGGTTAAAATCGATGACCAGCTGGCTGAGTTCATCCCCGCCCTTTACTGAAATGGATGTGGGATTCTCCCCATCCTTCATCTTCCTGGTAGACTCTATTACTTCCCTCAGCGGCCGGATCAGCCGCTTAGTAAAATAATAGTGGCTGACAGTCCCTGTTAATATAGCAGCGCCTGCAAAATACCAGAAATATTGAAGTAGAGCAGCATTATAGCTGCGCTGAGTCTCATCATTCATGACTCCCATTCGATCTATAAGAAAACATGCCGTCTGATAAATACCAAAACCGCTGATCAGTATGAACAAGGTAACGATGACTATATTCAGCAAGGTCAACCGCAACAAGAATCTGCCAGGAATCCAGTTATTTCTTCTTTCACTCATCGGTAAACTTATACCCCATTCCCCTTACCGTCTTGATCCTCCGGGGAGATGATGGGTTAGTTTCAATTTTCTCCCGCAGCTTTTTAATATGTGCATCAATCGTCCGATCCAAGACTGTCCGGTCCGCAAACGGATATAAATGCTGAATCAAATCTTCCCTGGAAAGGACTACATTTGGATTCTCCATGAAATGATATAGCAAATTGAACTCATGCTTGGTCAGCTTCACAGGATGATCAAACAGGAGGACTTCACCTTTCCTCGGTTTTATGCATAGCCCTCCATAAGCAATTTTTTGGCAGAATTGCCCTGTTCTCCTTAATACAGCTTCCACATGTGCCATCAGTTCCTCCGGGTCAAAAGGCTTCGTGACATAATCATCGGCCCCTAACCTCAAGCCATTGATTTTATCCTCTGTACGCGCTTTAGCAGACAAGATGATAATGGATACCTCATTTCTCTCATGACTGCGGAACCAGCCACACAGCTCTTCTCCTGTGATATGCGGCAGCATAAGGTCCAGGATAACCAGGCATGGATGGTGTCTCAGGAACATTTCTTTCGCTTCTGTTCCATTTGCAGCCTCAGACACTTGGTATCCGGCTCTTTTCAAATAAATGCTCACGAGCTCCCGGATCATCTTATCGTCTTCCACTATGAGCACGGTTTGGTTCATCTAAACCACCTCTACATTTGAGTATACGAAATGAAGGACAGCTATTCCATTTTTTCAAACTCCCGGACCATCATGTCATAGTTCATCGCCCCAAACGCTTTGTATTGAATAACGCCATTGGAGTCGATCATGTATGTGGTCGGTACTGGCTGGATCGCATAAGCATTAGCCACCACAGTATCTTCATCCAACAATACAGGGAACGATAGCCCATATTCTTCAACAAAGTCTTCTACGCCCTGTCTGCTCGATTCAGTCTCCGTCAAGTTCACCGCTAGGACAACAACATTTTCATTTTGGTAGAACTCCTCCATATCCGGCATTTCCGCCCGGCACGGCGGACACCATGTAGCCCAAAAATTAAGCATCACCCTTTGGCCGCGGAGTTCTGACAATTCTATTTCCTCTCCATTCAGCCTTTGCAGGGTAAAATCAGGGGCCTGATTCCCTATGTCCAGTCCAGTCTGCGCTTCGGCCCCCTCCCCTGCATCCTTTGTCTCCGTTTGATCCGTTGCCTGGAATCCACTATCCTCCGGGGACTCATCTGTCGAGACAAAGTCATATACCGCCCAACCGAACATCGCCGCCAATATAATAGCTATCAAGATTTTTTTCATTAGTGACCATCTCCTTATCCTCGGTATCCGACACTACGATGCATCCATTATATAGGTGGAATATGAAAGTTTCGTTAAAATATGTAAAAACACTATGTTGTTTCATTATATTTAAAACCGGAGACGCTCTGCAGGAACGGCTCCGGTTTGCTTATAACTGTATATGATTACCTTACTGCACAGCGGTTCGGTCCAATTTCCATTTCACGCTGTTCCTCTTCTTCCGGTGTGATCTTTCCCATATTGGTTTCTCGGATTTCCTGGTATGCATTAGGCTGTGGCGGTAGGTTTTCCGTAACCACTCGACGAAACTCTCCTTCATCTTCCATATTCAACCCATGATTCTCCTCCAACAGTTTTCCAAGTTTTTGTCCAACTGATCCGTCTTCATTCAACTCATCGATGATCATGAAATGAGCAGGGAGAACAACCAGTTCCTCAGAAAGAGCACGGTAACGATTGTACAATGTTTCCCTTAAATCACCAACCCAATCTTCCGCCATACCTGCTAAATCCGGACGACCAATGGAGTCAATGAATAGGATATCTCCAGACATCAGGTAGCTGTTATCCACTACAAAGGAAGTAGAGCCGATCGTATGCCCCGGGGAGTATAAGGCGTTGATTTCAATTGTCGTTTCTCCAATCGTCACACTTTCCCCGTCTTCGAGCGGCTGATAATCGAATGTCACTTCACCTGCATCTTTTGGAGGAAGCCAGTATTGTCCACCTGTCTGCTCCGCAATCTTTCTGCCTCCAGAAATATGGTCCGCATGAAGGTGTGTATCGAAGACATGCTTGATCTCCACACCTTTTTCTTTTGCAAAGTCTGTAAAGATATTGGTCATCCGAGTTGCATCTATGACAGCAGCTTCTCCGTGAGAGGTGACCATGTAAGAGAGGCACCCTTTGCCAAGACGGACAAATTGATACAACTCCCCTCCGTTATCTAAATCGCCGACTTTTACAGGCTCCATATGCTCACTCCACGCTTTCATCCCACCTTGTAGATAGGAAACATCAAGGCCTTGTTCGGATAGCATATCCGCTACCATGACAGATGACCCCTCTTTTGCACATACGACAAGTATTTCTTTGTTGGATGGAAGTTTGTCCAAAATACCCTCCACCCCATCAATCAAATCAAAATATGGGACATTCAAGTATTCAAACCTTTCTCCTTCAATCTTCCAGTCTTCATAGTCCTCTGTGTTTCTTACATCCAAAACGAAAAGTTCTTCTTTATTGATCACTTTTTTTGCTGCTTCACTAGCAGTCATTGCCTTCATTGACATCATGCATTCCCTCCATACATTTAGTTTCATTTTTGACTCTACTGTTTTAGCAAACCTGCAATGGCATCGGGATCAAAACCTACAACCCATTGGCCATTCACCTTGGATTGCGGAACACCCATCTGCCCGGTCTCGGCAACAAGTTGTTGCATAATCTCCGGGTTCTGTTCTACATTCACTTCTTCAAAATCCACGTTCTGTGCCGTCAAAAAACTTTTCAGCATCACACAATATGGACACTGTGTTGTTGTGAATACAGTAATGGAATTCATTTTCACACCTCCAAATTAATACCTATAAGGGTATATTGGATTCAAAAAAATATAAATGATTCCTTATTGGCAGATCATTGACTCCACGCACCCATGCCACCGCGTACATTGCTGATATTATGAAAGCCTTGCTTTTTTAAAACCTTAGCAGCCTTCATGCTTCTCATCCCGCTCTGACAGATCACTACGACTTCCTTATTTTTATCCAACTCCGCTAGACGGTTTTTCAACTCATGCAGGGGAATGTTCTTAAATGGCTTACGATGATTTGCCTTATATTCACCAGCAGTGCGCACATCTACAAATTGCGTGCCTTTCTCCTTGAACTTCCCTTTTGCTTCCTCTGTGGTAATGTTGGCTACACCTTTTGCAGGCATCATTCTGCTTATCAGAAAATATGCGGCAACGATGATGAGCAGCCATGTAAACATATCCATTGATTGTTCCTCCTTTTGTTCCCTCATGTTCTAATTACATTATACACCCCGGGGTATATTTGTCAAACAACTGATCTATCTAGACTGAATATAAAAGAGGGAACACCGGCCAGCAGCCGGTGCCAAGGGAATACTTACTTAGCCTTGTCCATGGCTGAGATCAAACGGTTTTCGATATCCTCGGCAAATTCATCCAATGAATGATCTCCGGTCAATTCCATCAATTTTTTCGGTTTCGGCATGCCGATGTGGGTAGTCCCCTCATGCTCATAAACGACGATTTTGCATGGGAGAAAGTATCCAGCCATATGGTTATTGGTCAATACTTCCTTGGCAGCCCCCGGATTGCATACTTCTAGAACATGGAATTCCTTGTCGTAATCAAATCCTTTTTTTCCTAGAGTATCCCTGATATCGAAGTTCCAAAGCACTCCAAACTGATCCTCTTTCAATACTTCTTCTAAAGAGTGGATAGCTTCATCAACGGACTTTTTGGTAGTAACCGTATAATCGAACATTCCATCATCTCCTTTACCATTATCCTTCCCCTGGATGAGGAGAGAAAAACGATGATACGCCGATTAAAATACGTCAGTCCAAATTTTAATCGCTGTTCCAAGTATGAGAACGGCCAATATGCCTTGCAGGATTTTCGTATTGACCTTCTGACCTGCCTTCGCTCCGAGTGGAGAAGCAATCAAGCTTGCAATAATCATGATGACAGCAGGAACGAACAACACCTGTCCGGTCAGAAGCTTCCCTGTAGTTGAACCGATAGATGAAATGAATGTAATCGCCAGTGAGGTGGCGATGGTCATCCTTGTCGGTATTTTAAGAACGACCAGCATGATCGGCACGAGAACGAATGCACCTGCGGCACCAACAATACCGGCACCTACGCCTACAATCAGAGCCGATACTGATGCCACTCCTTTATTAAAGGTCACCTGGTCCAAAGGTATATCGTCAATACCTTTCTTTGGTACAAACATCATGATGGCTGCTATTGTCGCCAAAATTCCATAAACAATATTAATAGCACCTTCATCCATGAACTGGGACCCGTACCCTCCGATAAAGCTTCCTATCAAGATGGCAATTCCCATATATAGTATCAGTGATTTATTCAAGTATCCGCCTTTCCGGTACGCCCAAACTCCGCCAATCGTGGCGAACAGCACTTGAATAGCACTGATCCCGGAAACTTCGTGGGCAGTGAACGCTGAAAGGCCAACCATTGCCGGAATATACAGCAGCATTGGATATTTGATGATGGATCCACCGATGCCTACCATCCCCGAGATGAAGGAACCGACGAAACCGATAAGAAAAAGAGTGATGATAAATAATAAACTGTATTCCATTGGTATATACTCCCCCTATATTCCCCCTAAATAAGAGGGACCCGATCAATCAAATCGGGTCTCCTTTTTTAGCCTTTTTTAATCCAGAACTTCAATACGCCGTCTTCTTCGGTATCCTCCAGCAATTCATGACCACCGGATTTCGCCCATGCAGTGAGGTCGCTCTTAGCTCCCTTATCTGTCGCATGAACTTCCAATACTTCCCCTGCATTGATTTCCTCGATTGCTTTCTTTGTTCTCACGATTGGCATCGGACATGCCAGACCTTTTGCATCCAATACTTTTGTTGCTTCCATTTTATTCTCCTCCTTTATTTATGAAACCGCACAGCGGTTTGGTCCTGTTTCCATTTCTTTTTGTTCATCATGGTCAGGATTAACTTTACCCATATTTGTTTCTCTGATTTTTTCATGTTCGTTCGGTTGTGGCGGCAGGTTTTCTGTTACCATCTGACGGAACTTCTCTTCACTATCAACCTGCAGGCCGGAATTCTCTTGATATAGATCGCCCAAGCGTGCAGCTACTTCGCCCTTTTCTCCTTGCTCTTCGATGGAAGAATAATGGGCCGGAAGGACGATCAAGTCATCTGACAGCTCTTTATAGCGCTTATACAAGGTTTCATGAAGGTCACCTACCCAATCTTCTGCCTTCCCGGCCAAATCCGGACGGCCGATGGACTGAATAAACAGGATATCACCGGTGAGCAAATATTTGTCTTCAATAATCAGTGAGGTACTGCCAATGGTATGCCCAGGTGAATAGACAGGCTGCACCTGGATAGCTGTACCGCCTACCACTAGATCATTCCCTTCCTTCAACGGCTGATATTCATAGGTAACCTCGGAGGCATCATCAGGCGGAAGGTGGTAGGGTGCACCAGTTTTATCTGCTAACTCGCGCCCTCCGGAAATGTGGTCTGCATGCAGGTGAGTATCCAAAACATGCTTGATCTTTACTCCCTGCTTCTCGGCAAACTGCTCATAATCCTCAATCATACGAGCAGTATCGACGACCGCTGCCTCGCCATTGGACTCAATGAAATAAGAAAGGCAACCTTTGCCGAGACGGACGAACTGATAGATCGCTCCGCCATCATTCAAATCACCTACTTTGATAGGTTCCAAGTGTTCGCTCCACGCCTGCATACCGCCCTCCAGGCTGTATACTTTGGTGAATCCTGATTCTTCCAGCTGTTCAGCCACCATTTCGGAAGAATTGCCCTTGGCACAAACAGCAATAATTTCCTGATCTTTCTCCAGTTTACCCTCAACAGGTTCAATCCCGTCCAAAAGATTGAAATAAGGTTCATTCAAGACTTCGACATTCTCGCCTTCAATTCTCCAGTCGTCGAATTCATCCGTGTTTCTGACGTCCAAAATTAATGTGTCTTCCCGGTTGGTCACTCGCTGAGCCAGTTCCTTAGGTGAGATTGCTTTTGTCAAAAATAACGCCTCCTTAGAATGTCAGGGTAATATTCGCGTCCTTCGCATATTCAATGAACGTTGCTGCTCCGCCTACTTCAATTCCTTCAATGAATGCATCTTTTTCCAGGTTCATAACGTCCATTGTCATTTGACAGCCAATCAGGCGAACTCCCATTTCCTGAGCCATACTGACAAGCTCTTCGATGGATGGAACGTTTGCTTTTTGAAATCCTTCCTGGAAATGTTCCTTTCCTTCAGGCAATGGAAGATCCTTGTGTGCTTCTTTGTGGATCATGTTCAACCCTTCAAAGGTAAAGAAGATGCCTACCTCCGCATCGGATGCTGCAGAAGCTGTCGCGATATTGAATACTTTGTAAGCATCAAAAAGACTTCCGTTTGATGCAATGATTGCTACTTTTGTGTTAGCCATGGTTTAAAACCTCCAATAGTTTGTTTAGTTTTCTTTATCTGCCGGTCCGTCCCATTTGGACATACCGGGTATCACATTCGTTACTTTCCCGAATCCTTTTTCCGCCAGTTTCTGTGCAGCCAGGTCACTTCTGCTGCCTGTACGGCAGATAACATGGATATCTTTGTCTTTATCCAGCTCTTCCATCCGGCCCTCGAGTTCCCCGAGCGGTATATTCACCGCACCCGGTATATGACCGAATGCATATTCTGCCGGCTCACGAACGTCCAGTACCGTAATGTCTTCATCTCCGTCCAGTTTACTGCGCAATTCTTCAAGATCTGCTACAATATCGTGATGTGTTTCTTCAGAAGCCTCTGATTCACTTGCACGACGGATATAATGCTTGAGGACTTCTCCTTCTTCTACTGTCCCCAGGTATTGATGCCCCGTGCTTTCCGACCATGCCTTGATGTCGGCAGTGGAACCTTTATCCGTCGCCTGTACTTCAATCACCTGTCCTGGATCCAGATTGGTGATGGCTTTCTTTGTTTTTACAATCGGCATGGGACAAGCAAGGCCCTTCGCATCCAGCACTTCATTTGCAGTGATACTCATCATACATCTCCTCCTTATTTCTGCACTTCTTCTTTCCAGTCCAGCATACCGCCGGCCATGTTTGTTACATCATATCCTTTTTCAGCTAGGAACTGGGCTGCATTTCCACTTCGCCCGCCTGAACGGCAAACCATATAATAATGCTCACCTTTATCCAGTTCATCCAAACGGTCAGGAACTTCTCCCAATGGAATATGCTTAGCGCCAGGGATTTTCCCTTGTGCTACCTCTTCGTCCTCTCTTACATCAATAACATTCACGCTTTCTCCATTTTTAATTTTCTTTGCCAGTTGTTCTGCTGTGATTTCCTTCATCTTGGAAACCTCTCCTTTCTAATCCTCACTATTTATATCAGTTTTATCAATTTACCCTATGGGGTATGTGGAACCGTAAAAAAATATTAGATGAACAAGCTGATGTTTCCATCTTCCGCTTCACCGATATAGGCGGCCACTCCACCATACTCGATATCATCCAGCAGTTCTTCCTTTTGCAATCCCAGAAGATCCATGGTCATGGTACATGCCAGCAATGTCACATCTTGCTCCTGCGCCATTTCAATAAGCTGCGGCAGAGGCATTGAGTTATGCTTTTTCATAACATCCTTGATCATTTTAGGTCCCATTCCAAGGTAATTCATCTTGGAAAGCCCCATCTTATCTGCGCCTCTAGGCATCATCTTCCCAAACATTTTCTCCATAAAACCCTTTTTGACCGGCACTTGATTCTCTTTTCTTAGTGCATTAAGGCCCCAGAAAGTATGGAAAATCGTCACTTCATGATCATAAGCGGCAGCTCCATTAGCAATGATATATGCTGCCATCGCCTTATCGTAATCACCACTGAATAGAATGATTGTTGTTTTTTTCTTCTCTGCCATATATATTTTCCCCTTTCCGTTATTTTATCATTACATATACCTGTATGGGTATAGTTCTACTTAAAAAATAACGGCTGCATATCATCAGCCTTTACTCATTACATGGTACTACATTTGATTACTATCGTCAACATTTATGGAAGGAAGCGGTACTACCTGCTTTTCACAAGGAGGCTGACCGCTTCATTGATCAGTTCTTCTGCACTCTGCCCATTCTCCTGCTCTTGGCGAATGCACTCTTCCAAATTTTTACTGACAATCAAGGCAGATGTACGGTCAATGGCACTTTTCACTGCAGAAAGCTGTGTAACGACGTCCTTACAGTCTTTTTCTTCTTCCATCATCCGCAGCAGCCCTCGGATTTGCCCTTCAATCCGTTTCATACGATTGGTGACTTTTTCATCATATTTCATAGGAATATCGCTCCTTTCCATTACTTTTATCCAAATAATAGCCATTTATACTGACACCTTTTCCCTTTAAAAAACGGGCGGCCAAATTCTTTTCTACATGATCTGCGGCAATCAGGATGATCTTTTTATCCGGAAGTTCCTTATAATACCGCTGCAGGTATGGCAATGGCATGTTTTGGACCTGGCCGACCTGATTGTCAGAAGAAGATTGAAAATCCCTCACATCCAGCAGCATTCCATCTTCCTCAATTGCTGTGGGGATGAGTGAGTCTACTTTCCTTACCCCGGTAACCGGTATGTTTCTTCTATATAACTGGACGACAATCCAGGCAATGATAATTCCAATTACAATATTCATTTGCAGCTCCTCTCGAGGAAGTCTGATATCATCATATACCCCTAAAGGTATATTGTCAACCCCTTTTATTTTTAACAAAAAAGCCTCCCACCATTGCATCATAAATGGTAGGAGGCTTGCTTTCAACTATTTTTACTTTTCATAACCGATTAGTGATTGGGTTTCTTCACTTCTTCCAATGTGCCACCACTCAATTCATCATTATCTCTTAAGGAAATGTCACCGAGGGAGATGACACCCTTTACCTGGTTATCTTCCGCTACCAGCAAGCGGGAAATCTGATGATCCTGCATGACTTTTGCTGCTTCACTGATATCCATATCCGGCAATGCTGTCACCACATTCTCATTCATAATTTCGCTTGCAGTAACCTTCTCAATATCCTTATTCTTGGCCAAACCTTTTGTAACGATATCCCGGTCCGTCAATATTCCTGAAACATTTCCGTTTTCCATTACCGGAATCATCCCTACATCTTTTGTTTCCATTTCCTTTGCCAGTGTCAATAAATCATCCGTAGGCTTTGCATCGACAACGCTCTCTGTCATCACATCTTGAAGTACTGTCATGTGCATAACCTCCTTTAAACTCCTGATAGAAGTTTTCCGTGATCAGCCGATCATCGGCTTCTTAGAACTATTGCCGTTAATGACAAAGGATAAACTACTTCATCCCTTTAATGAAGGATAAATTCTCTGCACAGTCATTCCTTGTTTCAATCCCTCCATAAAAGGAAATAGGTATGTAGATAGTAGATACAAGAAACGAGGAGGAATCTGCAATGAGCCCTTCAACAAAACATGTTGGCACGTATGAACAGGAAGAAGAAGTGTTGGAAAAACTGCGGGATTTAAAAGGACAAGGTTATAAAGAATCAGAGGTGTTTGTCATGACCAAGAATAAGGAAGATATATCTCTGGTCCGCGGCACTACGGATACCGTCGTACAAACAAAAGAAGAGGAAAGCTGGAAAGATAAGTTCAAACATTTCCTGGTTGGTGATGATCCTATACGTGACACCTTACAGGATATGGGGTATGACGATCAGCAAGCTGCCGTCTTTTACGACCAGGCAGACAGTGGCAGTCTTGTATTGTTCGTCGACCAGAGCATCCCTGAACTGGAAGAAAGAAATTCCTGATCTCCTTATAGGTCAGGGATTTCTTTCATTCGGGCCGGTTATGCCTAGTACATTATACTTCATACTACAGACCGGGCTATACCACCGTTTGCGAGCCTTTAGCGACCATTCAACCTGTGTAGGTATCCAGTTCCTGATACATCCATTCCCCATTTACTTTCCTTTTTTCAATCCTCCCACTGGTTTCCAGTCTGTCCAAATGGCCGATGATCTCTGACATTACTAATGGGAATTCCCGGTCATATACCTTGGAATAATATTCACGTGCGATCATATCTGCGGTACAAGACCCTATATTGTGAATGAGATTATTTATACGTTCTGCCTTTCTTTCTATTCCGTTCAATCTTTTTTCAATAAGCCCACGGGGGTTCCTGATCATTTCCCCATGCCCAGCATAGACCGTATCCATCTCGTATTTCTGGCACTTTTTCAGGGACTGTTCATATTGGACAAGTGTCGGCAACTTATTTCCATTGAGATCGGGTTCAATAAGTGCATTAGTGGAAATATGCTCAATCAAATGGTCCCCTCCAAACAATACACCTTCTTGCTGATGGTACAGGATGATATGGTCCGGCCAGTGCCCCGGTGTTTCGACCACCTCAAGGCCATCGAGCACATCTCCTTCATGAAGTGGATAGATATCTCCCACTATCGCCAGGGACGCATTTTCCACCGCTCTCCTCTCCAGCAACTTTAGTTGTTGTTCTCCCCGGCTGCCACAGCCCATCTCTTGATATAAATGCCTGAAAAACTTAATCCGCTCAGCCAAATAGTTGGCGTCGCGCTTTACGCGGGCTTCGGCGTCTTCATGGGCATATACCGGTACCTTATGCTCCGCCAATACTCGGTTCACCAGGCCAGTATGATCCGCGTGGCTGTGCGTCAATACAATTTTATCAATCTCCTTAAGGGACATGCTGTTTTCCTTCAATACTCGATTCAATTCCTCCCAGCACTTTCGGGAATTGATTCCAGCATCAACCAGGAGCAACACGCCCTGTGTTTTTACAAGATAGAAATTAAAAGATTGCAAATCAAATGAGGAAGGCACCACCACCGGGTAGACCTTTAATGCTTCCGTTGCCATCACTATACCTCTCCTTCCCATGTAAATGATCATCATCAGAGGTCATTGAATGTTATCATTATCCTACTGGAACCTAGGGACATTTGCAATGGCCTTGGGAGAAGAGGTTCCTACATCTAGCCTCTCTCTTTTCATATCCGCTATTAGCTGTCCTTCATTAAACAGGGAACACGCGTTCTTGTTATGTTTCTCTTGTCCATAAAAAAGCTCCCCCTTAGATGTCCCGATCTGACCGGTCCATTAAAGGGAAGCATATTTTTCACAAGATATTATTCCATTATTACTCGGCAGGCTCGAGGTCTTCGATCGAATCAATTTCCATATAGGATGGGACGACGAGTCCGATCTTGGCACCTACCAGGTTTGCTCCAAGGTCATCAAAATCCCCTTCATGCTCCTCATAAAATGCGCCATGAGTCTGAGGCAGCCATGCAGCAACAGTAGCATCACCATCACCTGTCGCTACAGCTTGGAACGTAACAGATGGGTCAACAGGTGTCATTGTCACATCATATCCTTTTTCCTCCAACACCAATTTGACCACGTTCGTGGAAGCACGCTCGGTATCCCATGGAGTCAGTACTAATTCAATTGCTTGACCATCCACAGATTCCACTCCGTCTGTCCACTCTGCGACAGTTTCCTGATTTTCATCCACCCACTGCTGGGCAGCTTGTTCAAAGTCCATATCCTGTGCGGCTAGCATGACAGATTCCATATCCTCAGGTTCCCATTTGAATCTGTCAAGAATCGTATAGGCCTCAGGCATATCTTCCTGCAATCCTTTTCTAGCCAATGTAGTCAGCTCTTCCACTCCGCCATAGACCTCTTTCGGGTCTTCAAGATATTTCAAATCCCATTTTGCAAACTTATAATGA
This sequence comes from Virgibacillus xinjiangensis, assembly GCF_042643145.1. NCBI lineage: Bacteria > Bacillati > Bacillota > Bacilli > Caryophanales > Bacillaceae > Virgibacillus > Virgibacillus xinjiangensis. Next base: position 2,977 of record NZ_JBHRSA010000012.1, on the reverse strand, counting down.
GGAGACCAACCGGCAATGACGATCGGTTCCTCATTGTCGATAGCATCTCCTAATTCCGTTAACATGGCGGCTGTTGAAGAATTTTCCTGTTCCCACCCAGCCAGGTTTTCATATTCTGCTAGTGCATCATCAGTTGCCTGGGTGATTCCAGCTCCAGGTTCAATACCTGTTATCGTATATTCTATTGCCTCTCCGATATTCGCCGTGTTCTCTGTCTGATTATCTCCATTATTATCTGCGTTATCCGTAGTTTCCTCTGTATCATCCTGGCCACAACCAGCCGCTACAAGAGACAACGACAGTCCAGCAACAATCCCTAATCTTTTCCAACTAAATCCAAACATGTTGTAAAGCACTCCTTTATATTTCCTTTTTTAACAAGTATGTACTAGTAAAATGCTCTTATTTAACAAACTTGCTCGATAAGACTTTTTAATTATATCGTCTTGCTGTATTTATCCACAATCTTCATATTTAATTATTATTGTCCATATAATCCATTTAATATATACTAAACGCAATAAATATCGGAATATAGCAAAATTGCTTAGTTACAAACCATTTTTCATCAAGAAAGCCGTCTTTACATTTATTGGTGGACGATGTAGGCTAAATTATACGAGCAGAGCATAGGTGATAGGATGTGAGATCGATGACAGGCAATGAAACATTAGAACAATCCAGAGCTAGAGTGACCAAAGCAATATCGCAAAACATGAATCTTTATGGAGTCTCACCTTCCATGGGAAGGCTGTACTGCCTTCTTTTCTTTTCAAATGAACCTCTAACTCTTGATGATATGAAAGAAGAGCTCGGTATGAGCAAAGCCAGCATGAGCCTTGCGGTAAGAACTCTGCTTGATTTAAATATGGTGGAGAAGACCTGGGTAAAGGGTGTCAGAAAAGATTTATATGTAGTCAGGGACGATTCTTATCAGCGTTTTTTTGATTACTTCATCAACAAGTGGAGACCAGCCGTCACCATGAATACGAAGGCGATTGAAGAAACCATCAGTGAGTTAGAAGGTCTGGTGGGAAACTCTGATGAGTCTCAGGAAATTCAGGAACATGCCCAAACAGACATGGAGAAGCTTCAAGGTTGGCTGGATTATTATGACTGGCTTGGACGACTCATTGACAGTTTTGAAACACAAGAAATTTTCAATTTCATCCCAATGAAGAAGAAGGATGTCCAAAAGGATGAAACATAAAATATAGTCAGATAGATCACTGCAAAAACACTATACCTGGGGGACACAGTCCTACAGGTATAGTGTTTTTATCATGAGTTTCAACTTAGCAGAGATCACAGATGATGTTTGCCCTATATACTTCCATACCTTCTCTTTCGGTTCCGAAATTCTTCAAGCGCCTGCCGGAATTCCCTCTCAGAGAAATCCGGCCATAATATATCAGTAAACCAAAATTCCGTATAGGCCAGCTGCCAGAGCAGGAAGTTGCTTAAGCGCTTTTCCCCGCCGGTTCGTATAAGGAGGTCGGGTTCTGCCGCACCGGCTGTATCCAAGTAATTTGACAATTGCTGTTCATTCACTTCATCCAAGGTCAACTTCGCGTCGATTAAGTCTGCATGCATTTTTTTCATCGCGTCCAGAATTTCATTTCTGCCACCATAATTGAGGGCAATATTAAGCTGGAGACCGTCATTGTGGCGCGTCCGATCCACTGCATACTGTACAGCTTCCCGAGTGGAGGCTGGAATACCTTCCATATTACCGATTGTTTCAATACGTACGTTGTTTGTTAAAAGGTCTGGCAGATACGTATGTAAAAACTCCTTGGGAAGCTTTAAAATAAAATCAACTTCTGACTTGGGCCGTTTCCAATTCTCCGTGGAAAACGTATAAATGGTCAGGAACTTCACCTTGCACTTAACCGCAGCCTTGACAATTTTAACGACAGTAGATATACCTTCTTTATGCCCTGCAATCCTGGGCATTCCCCGCTTCTGAGCCCACCGGCCGTTGCCATCCATAATGATGGCTATATGATCAGGCCCCTCCGGGTAAACTATGGATTCTTTCGATTGTTTATCGTTGATAAAAGGAATTTTCATTGGAACCCTCTTCCTCCCCGAATACTCTTATTCTCACCTATCCCCCGCAACCGTACACCATCGTGTACTGCAGAAGGCTGGACAAGCAAATGCCAGCTGGAGCTTTTCAGGCGTCTGTAGGTGTTATCTCCAGGCTGGCAATCCAATCCTCGCAGATCCTTCTTAAAAGAGTGCGGACCCACATATCATTTGATGTATTACATTAATTGATTTTATCACTGATTTTAGCACATTATTTATCGATAAACAATAAAATTTTATTTAATTAAGGCACTTATCCATTGAAATATACTTAATCAGCTCAAAATAAAAAGCCTTTCTTTGAAGAAAAGCTCCTATTACTTGCAGCTATACTGTTTATAACTTTCGTACAACGCTGTCATTTTAGGACCCCTCACTTAGTCTTGCGCATGTATCGCACATTTTTGATACATTTAAAGCACTTGGCTCCCTATTAAAGGGGCCTTTTTCATCCTTAGTGGGGCATGTTACCTGGCGGGAGTTGGGTTTGCATGCCGGAATATTCTTGAAGGCTCTGCTGGATGGTTTGTTGTTGTGCTCCGTCAAGAGCATACCATCCTTTCTGAAACATGGTGTTGTACAAATCTCGCAAGCACTGCTCGGTTTCATTTGAAAACAGTGGAAATTTGCTGGTACAACTGTTGGTGGCTCGCCTCATTCATCGCGGTATTATAGAAGTGTTTCCAGCATACAAGACATGAATGACAAAGATTTTATCACAGATCTATTATCTACAGAATAATACATGACCAGTTTAATGTCTTGTATGCATGTCTGCAACACGATGGCATGCACTTTTTATGTCGTTATCGCTGCATGAAGAAGGACATAGGTTGGATCCACCTCTGCCATCTTATTGATCCACCCCGGACAAGAAAATGAC
>NZ_JBHRSA010000011.1:0-2338 GCF_042643145.1 Virgibacillus xinjiangensis | reverse complement strand
TTTTGTTCAGTTTTCAAAGAGCAAATTGTTTCGGTCGTTTTTGAAGCGACCTAATTAATATATCATGACGAGAAGTTTGTGTCAACAACTTTTTTAATTCGTTGTTTGCGTCTTTTCTCTTCCCGGCTCGCCTTTCTTTATGGCGACCTAATTAATATATCATATGCATACAATCAAAGTCAACAGCAAATCCTTCTAAAAAATTACTTACTCTATATCCTATCGCATAGATTGGACGGTTGTGTTGCTTTAGAAATGACCTCTCTTTAAGAGGGAAACCTATAATACATGCCACAGTTAAAAAAGTCAACCGTATTTATTATTTCTTATATAACAGTATCCTCTACACACGATTATAAAACAGGAGATCATGCAAAAAACATATCAAAGGGGATACCCTATAAACCCCATTAAACACAAATCCTGGCACCCATTCTTTCGACTTACCAGTTTGGAGCCTACACAACAGCACAACAAAATTCCAAATAAAAAAGGCATACATCAGCTGCACACCCTTTTCCATTGTTCTATTCAAACTGGATTATCGATGAACAAAGTCAACACCTGTGCCCCCTCATCATTCACAGGAATAAATAAATGAGGTTTTGACCCTTGAAAATAAGCACTGTCCCCTTTTTCCATAAAATGTTTATCCCCGTCATACGATAAATAGATCGATCCTTCCAATATGTAAATGAACTCATCCTGGGAATGTGTATAAGAATCCTGCCTCAGATTCATACGCTTTGGTGTAACATGAACGATCGTCGGTTCCAGACCACTGAATTGGGAGCGGTTCGCCAACAGTTCATAGGAGTACCCCATGTTTTCATCACCTATTTTGGATTCACGCCTTGCCTTTGGCAGGAGAACAAGATCTTGTTCATACTTGTCATCCAGTACCCAAGAGAGGGGGACTTCCAATACATCACTTATTTTGGATAAGGTTGCGATAGCAGAAGCTGTTTGACCATTCTCTATTTTTGACAATAAGCTTTTGGAAATACCGCATGCATCCGCGATCTGCTGTTGAGTCTGTTTTCTTCGTAACCGCATTTCTTTTATCTTTGTTCCAATATGATTGAGATTTATGGTAACTCTCCCCTATCCCGTATGGTTGAATATAAATTAGCATAGAACAGAGAGCATTATCCGTCAAGGAGAGAGAAACCGCTTTATTCACAGGCTAAGCAGAATCCTCGTGACAAGCAAGTGATTTACTGGGGAGCTTCACCCCTAGCTTATTTTGTATGAAAATGGAGGCTTCACGGATTTTCTCTTCATTGATTCCTGTATTTATACCCATGCCGTGCAGGAGATACAGCACATCGTTGGTAGCCACATTTCCAGCAGCTCCCGGGGCATAAGGGCAGCCACCAAGCCCCCCGATTGACGTATCGAATCGGTGGATGCCGTATTGTAAGGAAGTCATGATATTAGCAATTGCCATTCCTCTTGTATCATGAAAATGCATAATGATTTTTTCTTTGGGGTAACGCGCCAAAATACCATCCAACAGTTGCTCGACTTGAGAAGGTACCGCAGTGCCAATCGTATCTCCAAGGGAGATTTCATCTATCCCTGCACCCATTAGCCGATCGCAGACCTGAATAACTTGCGCGGTAGGAATACGCCCTTCATATGGGCAATCAAAAACCGTAGATACATAACCAGTCACTCTCTTTCCCGCCTGTTTTGCTTCTGTAATAACTCTCTCCAGAACAGGGAAGGTCTCTCCAAGTGATTTATTGATATTTTTCTTATTATGCGTTTCACTCGCGGACATAAAAACCGAGGCACCATCAATGCCAGTTTCCAAAGCGTATTCCAACCCCTTCAAGTTCGGAACGAGTGCGGAATAGAATACATCCGGATTACGGAGAATCCCCTTTCCTACCTCACGTGCATCAGATAAAGAGGGAATCATCTTCGGATTGACAAAAGAAGAATACTCTATCTCCCTTACCCCTGAATTGGATAGCATATTGATCCAGGCAATTTTGTCATCGGTAGGAACCCACTTCGTCTCATTTTGGAGACCATCCCGCGGACCTACTTCTTTCAGCTCAACAAAATCCGGGCAGTCGACCATGTTAACCCCTCCTATACACAAATCGCTTCCTGTCATACGTAAAAATATATAGATTTTCTGCGTCTTATTATCCCTTATACTATAATAAGTATTCACCTTCGTATATTTATATTCAACTTTGTTGAATAAAGTGTACCGAACCGTTTACAAGATGTCAATGTTATAACAGTATTTTCTGAAAATCGAGTAGGAGGAGGTGACTAACCTCCGTCCTCTCACACCACCGTACGTACGGACCCGTATACG
>NZ_JBHRSA010000010.1:0-14167 GCF_042643145.1 Virgibacillus xinjiangensis | reverse complement strand
TAAGACTGACACCAATCAATCCTATCGAATGTCTTAGCTTTTGCAGGAACCAAGTTCCTGCTGTTTATTAGAAAAAAACGAGTTGTTTCTTCTTGACATACTGGTTGTTTTGTTCAGTTTTCAAAGAGCAAATTGTTTCGGTCGTTTTTGAAGCGACCTAATTAATATATCATGACGAGAAGTTTGTGTCAACAACTTTTTTGAATCGTTGTTTTCGTCGTGTTTCTTCCCGGTTCGCCTTTCTTCTTTATGGCGACTTTAATAATATATCACCTGCGACGATGATCGTCAACAGTTTTTCTACCAAAAGATATATTATAAACGTAACAACATAATAAGTTGTTACAATAGTGAACAGAGGTGAGCCCTCCGCTTAACACGGATAAAGACTTTATCATTCCTAAAGGCCACACAGATTCCTGTGTAATCATAATATAGAAAGTTTACGGGAATAAACATAAATTCACCCGCAATAAGGGAGAATTACACTTGCAAATCCTCCTGATACTTGCGGGTGGCGGGTATTCTATGGATCGAATAGGCTCGTTATCTCTTGACGTCACCTTTCCACTCAAGCATTCCTCCAGCCATATTTTCAACCTTATAGCCGTGTTCCTTTAGAAATGCGGAAGCTCTCATACTCCTGGCTCCTGACCTGCATACCAACACATAGTTCTCTTCTTTATCCAGGTTATCCAGGGATTCAGGAATCTCGCCAAGAGGAATGTGTTTCGCTCCTTCAATCATACCTTGTTCCACTTCTTCATCCTCTCTGACATCGATAATGGTCAGATTATCATTGTTCTCCAAACGACGTTCCAGTTCTTCTGGTGTAGTTTCTTTTACCTCACTCATCTCTCTCACCCTTTTTTCCATGATGGTTCAATCATACTTATTCCTGGTATAGGTTGCAAATATCCTACACAGAATAATAAGGAAGAAAATGCATAGGGGGCTTTTGATGATATTCACTCATATATTCCTCATCCTTTTATCAATTGTAATTCCTTCGCATGCTGCAGCTGAATCAACCATACCTGACTCCATCTTGATCCAGACATTCCATGAAGATATTGCGGGTGATGGTTACAAGGAGACAATCGAACTAAAAGGAACTCTATTCTCCGATGACACGAACTATTATCGCGATATAGGGATAGATGTATCAAATAAATTCGGTAAGGAGTGGAAAATTTCTTATGGCGGCGGTTATGAACCCGAACTGCAATTTTTAGATCTGAACCATGATGGTGTAAAAGATGTGTTCTACCAAAGCGCCACTGGCGGAAGCGGAGGACTGTATAATTATCAACTGCATACATTCAAAGGAGACAAGTTAGAGGAGATTCCCCTTCCAGAGCAGCCCGTAAGCGGGGAATTCCAGGATAACTTCAAGGCGATGATCAAACTCACACCGACAAGTGAAGAACAGTCCATAGACGTCAGCGAACGTAAAACAGAATATATCGAGCTGGGTATTTATGATGAATCCGGCAAACTGATACAGCCCAAATCTTTGATGATCGATCCCATTGCCTATTTTGATCCCATCTTAGTAAACAAGAATAAGGGTTACGGTTTGAAAAGCTACCAGCAAATCAGCGGGGCATATCATGCAGATCAATTAGGAACAATAGAAACCCTGTGGTTTTACGAGGACGACAACTGGATCATCCTCCAGACCAAATGGCTGCCAACCCCGTCACCCCAGCCTCCGTCATGATACTGGTTAGCGTCCATTACTCCTACATTAAAAGCCCCCCTAACGGTATAGGGAGGCTTTTTATCAGTTAGCTACAATATTCACAAGCTTACCAGGAACGACGATGACTTTACGTACGGTTTTTCCTTCGATAAGCTCTTTTATCTTGTCATTAGCTAAGGCTTTTTCTTCCAATTCCTCTTTTGATATGTCTTGAGCGACATTCATTTTTGCTTTGACTTTCCCCATGATCTGAATGACGATCTCTACTTCATCTTCCACCAATTTATCTTCCTCATACTCGGGCCATGGCTGGTAACTGATCGTTTCTGAGTAGCCAAGACGTTCCCAGAGCTCTTCAGCAAGATGCGGGGCTACCGGGGAAAGCAGTTTGACAAACCCTTCGACATATTCCTTCGGCAGATGGTCCGCTTTGTAGCCTTCATTGATAAAGACCATCATTTGGGATATACCCGTATTGAAATGAAGGTTTTCAAAGTCTTCGGTGACTTTTTTGACGGTTTCATGATAAACCTTTTCAAGTTTCCCATTAGGTTGATCAGTAATTTTTTCAGACAAAGACCCTTCCTCACTGATCAATAATCTCCAAACCCGATCAAGGAATCTTCTGGCTCCGTCCAGACCATTTGTGGACCACGCAACCGCGGCATCCAACGGCCCCATGAACATTTCATACAGACGGAGAGTGTCTGCACCATGAGAGAAGACAATATCATCAGGGTTTACAACATTTCCTTTTGATTTACTCATTTTTTCGTTTCCTTCACCAAGAATCATTCCTTGGTTAAATAACTTCATGAACGGTTCTTTTGTCGGAACCACACCAATGTCGTAAAGGAACTTATGCCAGAACCGGGCATATAGAAGATGTAGTACTGCGTGTTCTGCTCCTCCGATATAAATGTCAATAGGGAGCCATTCTTTCAAGGCTTCCGGATCCGCCAACTTCTCGGTGTTATGCGGGTCGATGTAGCGCAGGAAATACCAGCAGCTTCCTGCCCATTGCGGCATGGTATTGGTTTCCCGACGGCCTTTCATTCCTGTTTCAGGGTCGGTGACATTCACCCATTCGGTTGCATTAGCAAGAGGTGACTCACCTGTACCCGATGGTTTAATTTCGTCCATCTTAGGCAACTCCAGTGGTAGCACTTCTTCCGGCACTGTAGTCATCGTACCGTCTTCCCAATGGATGACAGGGATAGGTTCACCCCAGTAACGCTGTCTGGCGAAAAGCCAGTCACGCAGGCGGTAGGTGACTTTCTTTTCCCCTTTTCCTTGCTCTACAAGCCAATCAATCATCTTGCTGATGGCCTCTTCTGTCTCCAAACCGTTGAGGAAGTCGGAATTCACATGTTTCCCATCACCAGTATATGCCTCAGAAGACAGATCTCCTCCAGCAACCACTTCTTTGATCGGGAGCTCGAATTTGGTCGCAAATTCATAATCTCGTTGATCATGTCCCGGAACAGCCATGATCGCACCAGTTCCATAGCCCATCATGACATAATCCGCTACCCAGATAGGCATCTTTTCCTGATTCACAGGATTGATAGCATAAGCACCTGTAAATGCTCCCGTCTTTTCTTTTGCAAGATCTGTTCGTTCCAATTCAGATTTGGTTTGTACCTCTTCCAAGTAGGAATTCACACTTTCTCTTCTGTCTTCCGTCACAATCTTTTCCACATACGGATGTTCAGGAGCCAAGACAGCATAAGTAGCACCAAATAATGTGTCCGGTCTCGTAGTGAAGACGGTGAATACCTCCTCATGACCATCAATGGAGAAGGTGACTTCCGCTCCTTCTGACCTGCCTATCCAATTACGCTGCATGTCCTTGATGCTTTCTGGCCAGTCCACATCATCAAGGTCCTCTAGCAAACGATCCGCATAGGCTGTAATCTTAAGCATCCACTGTTTCATTGGCTTCCGTACCACTGGATGCCCGCCTCGTTCACTTTTTCCGTCTATTACCTCTTCATTCGCTAGTACTGTTCCCAAGGCCGGACACCAGTTCACTGCCACTTCGTCCATATAGGCAAGGCCATGCTCATATAACTTTGTAAAAATCCACTGGGTCCATTTATAATAGTTCGGGTCTGTAGTATTGATTTCTCTGTCCCAGTCATAAGAGAAACCCAGCTCCTGGATTTGCCGTTTGAATGTGGCAATATTTTCAGCGGTAAATGCTTCCGGACTGTTCCCTGTATCAAGGGCATACTGTTCAGCCGGGAGACCGAAAGCATCCCATCCCATCGGATGAAGTACTTCATAGCCCTGCATCCTCTTCATACGGGAGAATATGTCTGTAGCCGTATAACCTTCGGGATGGCCTACATGGAGTCCTGCTCCAGATGGATACGGGAACATATCCAATGCATAGACTTTTTCTTTTTTGGAATACGTATCCGTTTTGAATGTTTTGTTGTTCTTCCAATAACTCTGCCACTTGTCTTCAATATGGCGATGATCAAAACTCATTGATTTTCCTCCTCTGTTGGCATTAAATGGAAATGCATCAAAAAAAGCCACCCCTCCCTATAAAATAGGGACGAGCAGCCTTTGAAAGGGCCCCGCGGTACCACCCAAATTAACGTAAGTATACGTTCACTCGAATCTTTAACGCAGATTTACGGCAGGAACTACTGGGCAAGGTTCACTCCTGCGACTCCGAAGGGGAGTTCATAAATTTCCGGGAACAGTTTCCACCTGCCACTGCCTCTCTCTACCCGGATAGACTTTATTACTGATCCTTCTCCATGTCGTTGCATTATGTATATAGAATGGTAATGAAATGTAGGAAGTTTGTCAAGACAACCTCCTTTTCATCTGCTATGATGGACATGAAACATGTCAAGAAAAGGAGTTATTCACATGATGGTCAAAGGAATCCTCGATTATGCACATGAATTGCTGAAAAATTCTGTAGAGCACGGAGATATTGTCGTCGATGCGACCTGCGGCAACGGCCATGACACAGTTTTCCTGAGCAGACTCACTGGACCCGAGGGCAAGGTATACGCTTTCGATGTCCAACAGCAAGCGATACAGAATACAAAACAGTCACTTGCAGACGCAGCCTGCCACAATGTCACACTCATCCATGATAGCCATGCACACGCCTCTGCGTACTTGCCTGATAAGGAAATCGGCGGTGCCATTTTCAATCTTGGCTACCTTCCAAGGAGCGATAAATCAGTTGTTACAAGAGGATCTTCAACCACAGAAGCACTAACTACCCTGCTTTCCCGGATGGGAAAAGGGAAAATGACGGTACTTGTCGTCTATCACGGGCACCAAGGAGGGCGAGAAGAAAAAGAAGCGGTACTGGAATACCTGGAACAGTTGGATCAGCAAACATATACGGTTCTTCAATACGCATTCATCAACCAAAAGAATGATCCTCCGTTTATAGTCGCGGTACAAAAAAAGTGACGCTAGCAATTGGATGGGTTCAACCACTCTTTCCCCCATTCAATCGATAATAAAGCGCCGTATTCCAGTAAAAAAATCTAGATCTCCAACCTCCCCGTTTGATCAGCGTCCGCCGCATCTGTGGGCCATTTCTCAATTCATCCACCTTGGGGTCGCCCAAGTATAGACCGATTAGGCCTTCCAGCACCATCTGGTGAAATAGCGGATTTGGCAGTGAATGGCTCCGGCTCTCGGCCTGCTGGATGAAAAAGAGGAATCGCTCCTTCATCCTGTCCTGGTCTTCATAATAGCTACAGAAGTTCAAGTCCCCTTCTGCTTCATCCTCCTGCTGATCGATAAAATAATCCAGCATGATATGTACCGCTTGTATATATGGAAAGTATCCATCATAAATTTTTCCAGCAACCTCTTCATCCATATGACTGGACAAGGCATAGGATACAAGACTGAATACCCCGAGTGTTGAGCCAGCTGCAGCAGAAAACTCGTACCAATCCAACCCTTGAAACGATGTTTTATGCTGATGAAACCACGCTGTCAATCTTGGTACCCTTTCCTGTTTGGCAACATGTTTATGTACCTGCAGATCGGTATATAGACATTGGAGGTCAAGAAGATAATCTTTCACCATCTGGTAGTTATCCAGATGGGTGACTGTGTGTCGACATGTAGCTGCCAGCTCTGCAAGGTATCCTCCATCATCCTGTTCTTCTCTATACCGGTAATAATTCCTGGTCTCTTTCCCAGGTACCAGTGCATCTTCCATTGCTTGATGAAGCTGGCGGAAATCTGCAGGGTCCATCGATGTGCTCCGATCACAAAGATTGTCCAAATAGTCACTGATCGTCTGGTAGGCAACAATGAACCGCACCGCCTCCTCGAATTCCTTCCCTGCAAGCAAACTGTACACTGCTCCTCCCTGACAATGGAATCGCTTTGCCTCCATACTGGCCAGTGCCTGGCTTCGCAACTCCATGTCAGGGATCTCCAAAGCTCGTCTCTTCCAGTAGGTAAGTTCCCTGTCCACCGCCGGAAATACTTGCTGATACACTCTTTTCATTAATACCAATGCCTTGGTTGGGACTTGTTTTGACAATCCAATTCCTCCACCCTGGAAATGTCCGTCTTCATCTCCGGTTTGTTATACTAATTATATCATCATATTTCCAAGGAGGATTCAACTATGTATGCTTATAAAGATAAGGAACCATCCATTCATGATACGGTATTCCTGGCAGAAGATGCCCTGGTGATCGGTGACGTTTCCATTGGAGAAAATTCAAGTGTTTGGTTCAAAACGGTCATACGGGGGGACGTAGCACCGACACGGATTGGTAAACGTGTCAATATCCAGGATTTGTCCATGCTTCATCAAAGCCCTGGCCGTACATTGGTGATTGAAGACGATGTGACCGTTGGCCATCAAGTAACACTTCATTCCGCCATCGTAAGAGAGAAAGCACTGATCGGAATGGGTTCCATAATTTTAGACGGGGCAGAAATAGGAGAGAATGCATTTGTAGGAGCAGGCAGCCTCGTCCCTCCAGGTAAGAAAGTTCCGGCCAATACACTTGTTATGGGCAGACCAGCGAAAGTGGTCAGAGAGTTGACGGAAGAGGATCATAAAGAAATGGAACGAGTCAGAAAGTCTTATGTCGAAAAAGGACAGTATTATAAGGAACACACCAATCTATAAAAGAAGGCCATACAGGAATGATCCTGCATGGCCTTCTTTTATTCTTATTCAATTTCGGTCAGTGCCTTCAATTCATCCACCTTATCTGTTTTCTCCCATGGGAATTGGACATCCGTCCTTCCAAAATGCCCATAGGCCGCGGTATTACGAAAGATAGGCTTTTGCAGGTCAAGCATGCGGATGATTCCTGCCGGCCGGAGATCAAATATTTTGCGTATGGATTGAACCAGTTTCTGCTCTCCGACAACTCCTGTGCCGAATGTGTTCACAGAAATGGATACCGGTTCTGCTACACCGATGGCATAAGCCAGCTGCACCTCACATGTTTTGGCAAGTCCTGCCGCGACAATATTCTTGGCTACGTAACGGGCAGCATATGCTGCAGAGCGGTCCACTTTCGTGGCATCCTTGCCGCTGAATGCTCCTCCACCATGCCTGGCATAGCCGCCATAAGTATCTACGATGATTTTCCGTCCGGTTAGTCCTGCATCCCCTTGTGGACCGCCTATGACGAAACGTCCAGTCGGATTGATGAAATACTTGGTCGTATCGTCCAGCAATTCGGGGGGCACGACAGGTTTGATCACATGTTCCTTAATATCCTTCTCGATCTGTTCCAACGGAATATCCTGGTGATGTTGGGTAGATATGACAATGGTATCGACCTTGACTGGGCGATCCTCTTCATCATACTCTACCGTCACCTGTGTCTTACCGTCCGGGCGGAGATAGTCGAGGACTTTATCCTTTCTAGAATCTGCCAGGCTTTTGGCAAGCTTATGTGCCAGAGAAATTGGCAATGGCATCAATTCTTCTGTTTCATCACAAGCAAAACCGAACATCAAGCCCTGGTCCCCTGCACCGATTGCATCAATTTCCTCTTCCGTCATCTTGCCTTGGCGAGCTTCAAGAGCTTGATTGACCCCTCCAGCAATATCAGGCGATTGCTCATCAATCGCAGTGAGTACGGCACAGGTATCTGCATCAAACCCGAACTTTGCCCGAGTATAGCCGATTTCCTTCACCGTCCGGCGCACTAGTGCCGGAATATCTACATATGTACTAGTGGAAATTTCACCAGCTACCAATACCAACCCGGTTGTAACGGTAGTTTCACACGCTACCCTGGCAAAAGGGTCCTTTTTAAGTATTTCATCCAGAATAGCATCGGATATCTGATCGGATATCTTATCCGGATGTCCTTCTGTTACTGATTCAGAAGTGAATAAACGACGGTTTTCAGCCATGTGGCTAAATCCTCCCCTAATTATATTACGGTACTCTATTTTTCCTTATGTTTTTCCTTTTTATCCAAACTGGTTAAAAATATCAGAACATACCGGATTTCCATAACCTAATATGGAAGCCTAAGGATTTCCTGTCAGGCAACAATAACGTTCAAACAAAGAAAAAACCTTTCCTGCCATCATGAGGAAAGGTTATGGCCTTTCACTCTTATTGTCCAAGGAAATATCCTTGCATCAGGTAAGCACCTTTTCACGCTGACGTGATGGTTGCTGGGCTTCATCGGGGCTGTCCCTCCACCAACTCTGAATAAGAGAGTATCCGTTCGCAGTTAATCGTATCGAAAGAGGTCTGGTGTGTCAACCTTTTTGGAAGGCAGCCATAGTAAAGTTCAATTTTTCATAAAATAATCGCAGAATTAGTGTGGACTATATTTTTTAATGTGTTATACTAATAAACATAATCAGAAAAAAATGGATGTTTGATAAGTATACTGTGTAAATTCATCAAAAAAAGGCGGGTTGTCGAAATGAAAATGGTGGAAAAATCATTAACAAAAGAAATCCATTCACATGTGAATCTCCAGGAGAACTTAACGGTACCACAGCTGGTGGAACAAATCCTGGCCCGTAATGAGGGCATCCTTACCGCTACCGGAGCGGTGCGTGCCACCACAGGGGCATATACCGGACGCTCTCCTAAGGATAAATATATCGTAGAAGACGAAATTTCCGAAGATCATATCGACTGGGGAGCAGTCAATCAACAAATTGATGAATCCTCTTTCAATAGATTGTATGAAAAAATGTTGTCCCATTTAAAAGAAAAAGATGTATTATACAGCTTCAAAGGATTCGCCGGCGCTGATTCAAAATATCGACTACCTATTCAGGTGATCAATGAATATGCCTGGCACAATCTTTTTGCAAGGCAATTATTCATAACGCCGTCTGAAGAAGAACTTTCTGGACACCAAGCGGAATTCACTGTGGTTTCTGCACCTGATTTCAAAGCCGACCCGGAAGCGGACGGCACCAACTCTGAAACGTTCATTATCATCTCCTTCAAAAAGCGTGTGGTCCTCATAGGAGGAACCGAGTATGCTGGCGAAATTAAAAAATCGATCTTTTCTGTCATGAACTACCTCTTGCCCCGGCAGGATATCCTGTCGATGCACTGTTCTGCCAACGTTGGGCAAGAAGGAGATGTCGCCCTATTTTTCGGATTATCAGGCACAGGAAAGACCACGCTTTCCGCCGACCCTTACCGGCGGCTGATCGGTGATGATGAACATGGCTGGGGACCGAACGGAGTATTCAACATTGAAGGCGGCTGTTACGCAAAATGCATTAACCTTTCCGAGGAAAAAGAACCACAGATCCATAAGGCGATACGATTCGGTTCTGTGCTGGAAAACGTCGTGCTGGACCGCTCTTCCAGATTGCCTGACTACGATGATACTTCCTTGACCGAAAATACTCGGGCCGCATACCCGTTGGAAAATATGGACAATATTATTTCTCCTAGTGTGGCAGGCCACCCCAATACCATCATATTCCTGACAGCAGACGCATCAGGCACCCTGCCTCCGATCAGTAAACTGACCAAAGAGCAGGCAATGTATCATTTCCTTAGTGGTTATACCAGTAAACTTGCAGGGACAGAACGCGGAGTCACAGAACCACAGGCAACCTTCTCCGCCTGCTTTGGTGCACCATTCCTGCCATTGAAACCGGCAGCTTATGCAGAGATGCTCGGAGAGAAAATTGATCAGCACAATTCGAATGTCTTCTTGGTTAACACAGGCTGGACCGGTGGTTCTTATGGGACGGGAAAACGGATGAAGCTGTCCTACACCCGCGCCATGATCCACTCGGCATTGGAAGGTGAATTGAATTCAGTGGAAACTGTCAGAGACGAAATCTTCGACTTGAATATTCCACTGCAGGTTCCTGGAGTGCCTGACGAAGTTTTGGTACCGAAATACACGTGGGAAGATAAAGAAGCATACGAAGAAACAGCAAAATCATTAGCCATGAAATTCCACCGGAACTTTGAGAAATTTACAGAAGCCGGTGATGACATCAAGCAAGCAGGACCCGCATACAGGGTCTGAGACAATTGATTCCTCATCCCAAAAGGAATGTTTATAAATGAAGCCGGTCCCTCAACGGGGCCGGCTTTTTAAATTTCAGTTTCTTGCCTCTAGGCATTCACACATTTTCCCATTCTGCATAAGCTATGTTGACATCACACTATTTAAGGGGTTGAACGTTGTGAAGACAAAGATTATGTCCGTTGTCAGCCTCAGTATCCTTTTCCTTTTCCTTACCGCCTGCAACTCAAACAGCACAGTCTCTGTTAGCGTTGCTGAAGTAACACGTTCCCTATTCTATGCTCCACAGTATGTAGCACTGGAAAAAGGTTTTTTTGAAGAAGAAGGTTTGGAAATTGACCTTCAAACGACCTGGGGAGGAGACACCACGATGACTGCCCTGCTCTCCGATGGTGCGGATATAGCACTGGTTGGATCTGAAACCTCCATCTATGTCTACGCCCAAGATTCCAAAGACTATGCCATGAATTTTGCCCAGCTTACCCAAACGGATGGAACTTTTTTGGTAGCAAAAGAACCTCAGCCCGATTTTGAATGGGAAGATCTAAAAGACAGCAACTTCCTTGGACAGCGGGTCGGCGGAATGCCGCAGATGGTAGGAGAATATGTACTGAAACAGCATGGAATTGATCCCCACCATGATTTGAATCTCAGTCAAAATGTGGATTTCGCTAATATCCCTGGGGCGTTTTCCTCCGGAGATTACGATTATGTCCAATTATTCGAGCCAACAGCAAGTGTCTTTGAAAAAGAGGGTACAGGAGATATTGTTGCTTCCTTCGGCGAGGAGTCGGGTCAAGTGCCGTATACAGTATATATGACTAAACAAAGTTTTATGGATCAAAATGAAGAGACTGTACAGAAATTTACCAATGCAGTTTATAGGGCACAACAATGGGTGCAGGAACACAGCGCTGAGGAAATTGCGGAAGTGATCCATCCGTACTTCGAAGATACGGAAATTGATATGCTCACTGCTTCTATTGACCGTTACAAACAGCAAGGATCATTTGCAACCGACCCTATCCTTGATGAAAAAGAATGGGGGAATCTGAAAGATATCATGAATGAAGCAGGGGAGCTTCCAGCAGATGTACCTTATGATGAACTGGTAAATACGGAGTTTGCAGAAGAAGCAATCAGTGACTGAGGAGGAATAGTATGTCATTTTTAACCATGGATAAGGTATCCCACCACTATTTCTCTCCTAAAAGCTATACCAAAGCACTAGATCAAGTCACTCTGTCCGCAAAAGAAGGAGAATTCATTGGATTGTTGGGACCAAGCGGATGTGGAAAATCAACCGTTCTGTCCATTCTGGCTGGCATCATCCACCCTACTGCCGGAAGGGTCCTCTTACAGGAGGAGCCAATTTCGCGTTCGAAGCTTGCGATTGGTTATATGCTGCAGCAAGATTACCTGTTTCCATGGAAAACCATCATGGATAATGTTCTCCTTGGGCCAAAGATAACCAACACACGTACAGATGAGAAGAAGAAGGCTGCTTTGGAAATGCTGGATGAGGTGGGTCTGCATGGAGTGGCAGATTCCTATCCAAGTTCTTTATCCGGTGGTATGCGACAACGGGCAGCCCTTGTCCGTACTCTCATAAATGACCCGAAATTATTTTTGCTGGATGAGCCTTTCTCAGCCCTTGACTATCAAACGAAGTTGAAGCTCGAGGATCTAGTAGCCAATATATTGAAGAGCTATAGAAAAACAACCATCCTGGTCACCCATGATATCGGGGAAGCAATTGCTATGAGCGATCGAATCCTCATCATGGATGCTAATCCAGGTACCATAGCGAAAAGCTATGAAGTTCCGGTCGAATTAAGGAATGAAGCACCCTTCAAAGTAAGGAAACATGCCAAATACCAGCTGCTGTTTGATAAGATTTGGCAGGATCTAGAAAAAAGGGAAAATGATTCTCCACAAAGCAAGGTGGTGTCTAAGAATCATGGCAAATAAGACCGATCAACAATTATACGAAGAATATAAAAACGGACTGAAAAAAGAGAGACGGACGGTGATGATGTGGCAAGTAGGCATCTTGCTTACCCTGCTTACCTTGTGGGAAATAGCTTCCAGATATTATTGGATTGATCCATTGCTGTTCAGCTCACCAAGCCGCGTATACACCCTGCTCATGGAACGTTTTACCAATGGGTCATTATTCAGCCATCTACAGTTCACTCTATTTGAGACCTTGTTGGGATTCCTGATTGGAACCATCGGCGGCATTTTGATCGCTACATTATTATGGAGTTCCGATAGGATATCGAATATACTTGATCCTTATCTTGTTGTTTTGAATGCAATGCCAAAGGTCGCTTTAGGGCCAATTATCATTGTTGCAATGGGACCTGGACTTGTCTCGATCATTGCAATGGGTGCAATAATATCTATTATCATTACTACACTCGTTGTCTACTCCGCCTTCCGTGAAGTGGATCCAAACTATCAAAAAGTCCTGAAAAGCTTTGGAGCAACGCGTAAGCAATGCTTTCAGGAAGCGATCTTCCCAGCCGCTACACCAGCGATGATTTCCACACTGAAAGTCAATGTAGGGTTAGCTTGGGTTGGCGTTATTGTCGGTGAGTTCCTTGTCTCCAAACAAGGACTAGGGTATTTGATCATCTATGGCTTCCAAGTGTTTGACTTTTCTGTGGTCATGTCAAGCCTTGTCCTCATTGCCGTATTGGCAGCCCTTATGTATAAGCTTGTAGAACAGTTGGAAAAATGGCTGATCCGGCACACACCATAAAAAAATCGCCTATGTTTCGGGTAGGCGATTTTTAATATATTCGAGGCAGTGAACCAGTACATCATCTTTCATGATAAAACTGTAGGAAGGCTCTTCTTTTATATCGGACGGTAAAGTTGATAGAATTACCGGTCCATCCGTCTCATAGTAGGTTTCTTGTGGAGGCAGTTCATCCACATGGGCATAATAAACATTCTTGACGACTTTTTCCCTTTTTCCATCCACATGATACTGCCCGATATAACAAATGGAGCACACATTCCCTCCAGTTTCTTCTTTCACTTCACGAATTGCTGCTTGCTTTGATGTTTCTCCCTTTTCGACTTTCCCACCAGGGAACTCCATTCCTCTGCCTCTATGCTTGGTCAGCAGCCACTTGTCTTTATATCGGCATATCACCCAAACATGCCCTGGTGTGTTGGAAAAGGGATGGTCCTTAAATGATAGTGTTACTTGATTACTGTAATAATCCTTGAATCGATACATATTTACACTGCCTTTGCCGCTTAGAAATGAGTGACATCCGTGATCAACCATTCATTCTCTTTGAGGGTGAATTCAATTTCGATTTGATAATTGCCGTACAATACTGAATCATTCTCCTGAATGACCTTCACTCTGTCATCTTCTAATTGTACCATATCATAGGAATTCTTCTCAGAAAACCAACGAGGTGTTTCTGTCGGCAGCAGGTAAAGCCCATCCGCCTTTTCTGTATAATAATAATCCACATAAGGCTTAGCCGTTTGCCTGTCAGTGACGTTCTCAAATTCCTGAAGCAGCTGCTCTTTTGTACGGTAGTTTATTACCTTGTATTGCTTGTCAATGTCTTGGACAAGCAGATCCATGAACCGGCTGGTCAATTCTACAATTTCTTGATGGGATGGCTGTCCTTCCGTATTATTAAGTTCTTTTTTTACGGACTGTTTTTCTGACTGTCCATGTTCTTCTGCGATGACATGCGGCAGTCCGTATGTATTTAACATATTCAGCAATAACACTGTAAGAATAGATCCAATCAGAATAGTTAATTTTCCTTTGGTGAATTTGTCTTTCATGATGCTCTCCCCTTTAATAACTATCTGCTCTTATTATTCCTTTAACAGGGAGCTGCTAAACCACAATCGAGTAGGAGGAGGTGACTAACCTCCGTCCTCTCACACCACCGTACGTACGGACCCGTATACG
>NZ_JBHRSA010000001.1:0-6608 GCF_042643145.1 Virgibacillus xinjiangensis | reverse complement strand
TCCAAAGCATGTCACGTAAGGGGAATTGTATAGACAATGCGCCTGTAGAAAGCTTCTTTGGCATCATAAAGCAAGAAATATATCATGGGGAACCTCTCTGTACCTACGAAGAATTAAAAAGTAAAGTGGAAGATTATATTTATTATTACAATAACCAACGTGTTAAAGGAAGATTGACCGGCATGAGCCCACTTCAATACCGACTTCATACCGATCTAATCGTTGCCTAATAAAACTCCAACTATTGGGGGTCACACCAAAAGCGAAGTATATTTCCGTAGCTGTTAACTCATCTAATCAGTTGTTCAGCTTCCCTATTGGATCAGGCCTTAGTAGATGAAGTGTGCAATCAATACGATGACCGGCAACGTAATGATTGTACGCAACAGGAAGATGATGGCAAGGTCCTTGAAATTGACTGGCACCTTCGAGCCGAGAAGCAGTCCACCTACCTCCGACATGTAGATCAGCTGAGTGACTGACAAGGCTGCAATGATGAACCTGGTAATCTCCGCTTCAATGGAAGAGGCGAAAATAGCCGGCAGGAACATATCGGCAAAGCCGATCAGCATGGTCTCTGAAGCTGCTTCCGCCTCAGGAACCTGCATCAGTTCAAGGATCGGTACGAATGGCATGCCAAGCCATTGGAAGACCGGTGTATATTCGGCAATGATCAAGGCGACCAGACCGAATGCCATGACGACCGGTGCCACACCCATCCACATATCAAGGATGTTTTGTCCGCCTTCTTTGAAAAATTTATAGACACTGTTCTCTTTATCGGCACGGCGCAAGGCTTTTCTATAACCGAATGTCCAGAGATTGTCGCCCTCGGGTACTTGTTCATCGATGCCTTCCGCATTGTCCCGGATATAGTCCTGAGACTTCCGGGACAATGGAGGGATCCTCGGCATGATCAGGGCAGCTACCAGCCCTGCTGCAAATACGGTCAGATAAAATGGAATGAACATATGCTCCAGACCGACTTCCGCAATCACCACGAGGGAAAAGGTGATGGATACAATCGAAAACGTCGTACCAATGACAGCAGCTTCTCTCTTGGAATAGAAACCTTCTTCATATTGCTTGCTTGTAAGCAGAACCCCGATGGTCCCGTCTCCGATCCAGGAAGCCAGGGAATCGATCGATGCCCGGCCAGGAAGTTTGAATAATGGGCGCATGATCTTGGTCATCAATGTACCGAACAGCTCCAGCAGCCCGAAGTTCATCAGGAGCGGGAGGAATAGCCCGGCGAACAAGAAGACTGCGAACAACACATGCAACAAGTCATCCAGCAGCAGTTGGCCAGTGTTCGGCCCATGCACAGCTTCCGGTCCGAGCCCGAAATAGACCATGATGGCAAAAATGGCTGCCAGCACCCGTGTAGCCGTCCAGAACCAGCTGGTATGGAACAAGCTTTGGAAGAAAGGTGTCTTGGCAAGAGCATCCCTTCCTGCGACTTTTGCAAAAACAGTCATAATCGCAGTAACTAGTATAATAATCATCATTATAAGCGATAATTGGTCGGCAAGAAGGTCCTGCACAGATCCTGCGAGGATTGCAATCGGTATCGTAATGCCGCCCTCTGTCGGAAAAGGAAACATGAACAGGAAAATACCGATCAGCGACGGCAGGATGAATTTCAATTGGTTTTTTGTTTGATTGGTCATGATGTAGAAACTCCTTCATTTGATTTCTTACCCAATTATAAGTGAAATTCTGTATAAATCAATACTTTTTTGTATAAATATGCATATTCCGTGGTGGATATTCATGGGAATGTTTATCATGCCACGTCTCAGGGGAAAAGGGGAGGGAGGTGTTATCCGTGAAAAATGCTAGGAAATATAATTTCGTATATCGAAATGCAGTCATCCTCGGCATGACGATCAAGTTCATCATTCAATTGTATCTATTCACATTTACACATAGGATATGGGACGACCGGACTGTCAGGCAGTGGAATCGCATGTTGGCTAGAATGGCAAGGGAATTCCGTGAAAAAGCCGTCCGTCTGGGAGGAGTGCTCAT
The DNA here is from genome assembly GCF_042643145.1 of Virgibacillus xinjiangensis. Lineage (NCBI taxonomy): Bacteria > Bacillati > Bacillota > Bacilli > Caryophanales > Bacillaceae > Virgibacillus > Virgibacillus xinjiangensis. The sequence goes on along the minus strand of NZ_JBHRSA010000001.1, from coordinate 4,577 downwards.
CAAAGTGGGCCAGTTCCTGAGTACGCGAGCAGATTTCCTTCCGGAGGCATTCATCCGGGAATTATCAGGGCTGGCCGATCAGGTGCCTGCCGTACCATTCGATATCTCCAAAGGATTGCTGGAAGAGGAATGGAACAGCAGCATGGACAAGCATCTGGAAAGGATCGATCCGGAACCCGTGGCCTCTGCATCCATCGGAGAAGTATACCGTGCAGTACTGAAAGACGGTACAAAGGTGGCCGTCAAGGTTCAACGCTACCGGGTGAGGGAGATTTTCCGAAAGGACTTTGTCGCACTCAAGCTGGTTTTCTGGCTGATCAGAGTATTTACGTCGTTTGGAAAGAAAGCGGACTTGACCGCCCTTTACAAGGAGCTTGTCCGAGTGATGGACAGGGAGTTGGATTTCCGGCAAGAACTGAAGTATGGCAACTATTTTAAAGAGCGGTACAGGAACATGCCATCCATACATATTCCTTCCTATTATAATCATCTGTGCACGAGCAGGGTGTTGGTGATGGATTGGGTGGATGGCGCCAAGATCACGGATGTGCCGTACTTGAATGCCCATCATTTGAACCCGGAACACCTGGCGAGAACGTTGTTTGACTTTTATATTGACCAATTTCTCCACCCTGGCTATTTTCATGCTGATCCCCATGCAGGCAATATTCTTGTCCAGGAGGACGGGGCCATTGCCATTTTGGATTTCGGGATGGTCGGTGAGATCAGTAAACAGGATACGGTCTATTTCAAGCGGGTGGCGAGGGGCTTCATCATTGATGATTATAAATTGATGATCGACGCCTTGGAAGAAATGGATTTCCTGCTGCCTGAAGCCGATAAGGCTAAACTGGAGAAGGCATTCAGGCAACTCTTGGACCTCTATCAGGACGGATCATTGAAAGACATGGATACAGACACCATGGCACAGATTGCAGAAGAAGTGAAAATCATAGTCCAAGAGCAGCCGATCCAGCTTCCGGCGGACTATGCCTATTTTGCACGAGCGGTTTCGATCATTGCCGGGCTGCTTTATGCCGTATTTCCAGAAATGGATATAGAAAAGTGGGCAAAGCCACAGGTCAAAAAATGGTTCGGTTACCGCAATTTGGCGGAAGCAGTCGCCAAACAGAAGGCCAAGGAAGCCGCAGAGCCAGTGCTGGCATTGCCCCGGGCGATGTTAAAATGGCTGGAAAATGGGGAAAAGGATAGAGAATGGGACAAGGAGAAGCAGGAGCTCCGGTTGAAGCATCATTTCTACTTATTCTTGGAGACCATCTGCTTTATAATGGTATTGATCGGTGCTGGTATGATATTTTATGGTTATACCGCCGGTTTGACCGGGATCGCAGTTGTTTCTTTGGCGGTTACCTCCATACTGGTGCTGCTGATCCATATCTTGTTCTATAGGCATTACCGCATGATCCAATTCAGGAAACGAGGGGGTGTTGCGAATGAGTGATACACTGAGAAAGGGATTTCTGCTGGGACTTGGAGCTGCCATTTCCGGCAAGGAAAAACTGGACACCAAGTTGAAGGAAATGGTGGATAAGAATGAACTGACCCAGGAACAGGCAAGGAATATGATGGACAGTTTCGTCGTCAAGGGCGAAATGAAGAGAGATGAATGGAACTCCAAGCAGTATGACCAGACAAGGAAAATGGCAAAGGATCTGGGTCTTGCGACGAGAGAAGACATTAATGAACTAAGAGCAAGGATTACCCAGTTGGAAGCAAAGCTGGGCGAAGATGAACAATAGATGAAGGGTTGGGCCAGAAAAGGTCCACCCTTTTTTCATGGGGCAGAATCGACGGGAGGCGAAAGATGTCAAAAAGAGCAGTTATCTGTAAATTCTGCCTTTTTATAATTTTTCCATTGATTTTCGTCTCGATCTTCGTTAGAATAAAAAATAAGAAATGAGCGGCGTTTATTACAGGGGGCTTGGGTGTAATGAAAAGTTTTATTCACCTATATGAAGAAACACAGGAGGAGCTTGGCAGGAAGCTGAGAAAAGACGAGTATGAATTCCTGGAATGGATGTATGAGCGCTACATAGAAGAGAAGATGGATACGGAGAAAATCTCATAGATCGGATCGGCATGGAATCCTGGAGGACTGATTTCCAGGGTTTTTTTGGTGGAATTTTTTAAAGGATTCCTGCAGCGATTTCATCAACGAAACATGTTATACTGTGGGATAGACCATTAAAGGCAGATAAGGAGAGATCGTGCGTGGCTATTGCGAATGAGACGATCATTCAAAAGATGATGAAAGAACTGCAGGAAGCGAAGGCGGAGCAGCACAAGCAGGAGAAGTTGACCATGCATATGGAGAAAATCCGCATGCTGTGTGATCTGTTCCTGGAGGGGAAAGCAACACCCGAAAGGAAAAGGACTGTGACAGTTTACGATGATGAAGAGGTTTTTGATGAGTTTAAAGACGATGAGTTTACTGAGGAAGAAATCAAAGCCATGATTGGCGATACAGATGCCAACCGCAATTCTGGCAAAACCCGCAAGACGGTCGTTGATGATGACGATGATGCTAACGGCGACTCTATTTTTGATTTTTAAAGGAAGGGTTCATCATGAAATTATTCTTATTGATTGGTATGGTTAATGGATTTCTGGCAGTGGCTTTGGGTGCGTTCGGAGCACATGGGCTGGAAGGAAAAATTTCACAGAAGGCATTGAACACATGGGAGAAAGCGGTCAACTATCAGATGTTTCATACGACGGCGCTGCTGGTGACCGGTCTGCTTGCCGAAAGAATCACCGGAGCGAGCATCACATGGGCCGGCTGGATGTTCTTCATCGGAATTCTCCTGTTTTCTGGCAGTCTGTACATCTATTCAACAACCGCTATTAAAACCTTTGCCATGGTAACACCGCTGGGCGGAGTGGCGTTTCTGATCGGCTGGGTCTTGCTCGGAACAGCCGTCATGCGCTTTTTATAGTCGGAAGAACAGATACGTAACGAAAATGAACAACAACATGGCACGGAGGCCCTGTTTTCCGGCCTCAGGAGTGTTGCCTGTCTGCCATAATAGCATAGCCTCACATAACAGGCTGAAGGCGAGCAGGTAAAAGGCCAATAGGATAAGCAGGAGAAAGCCTTGGATCAGAGCGATTACACCAAAGAGGATGACAGCTGCGATGGCAGCAAGTTCCATACGGACAAGCTTTTCGTAGGGGTGGCGCATCGAGTTTCCCTCCCAAGTATATTCATGCTATGTCGGAACGGATGAGGAATATAACGGTCAACCTCTGAATGGTTGGAAAGGGATGGCACTTATCGTGCCATCCCTTTTATCATCTAGGAGAATATGCTGAGAATTGTCCGCTTGTGCCTCCAAATGGGTAGGAATAATTGATTTCTTCATTGAACTCTACGTAATCCAGGTAGATCATGAGCAGCAGGTACCATCTTCCGGTTTCTGTGTCATGTAATACGATATGGTCTCTCCCTGCTTCCTCGATTACACCGGTGAATGTCCGGGATTCGCCTTGGCCTCCGTTTTCAAAAGTCATGTAAACCCTGGCCTGCTTGCCGCGATTCAGACGCAGGATATTTTCAATATAGGACTGTTCCATCGGCAGTCCTGTTTGCTGCGGCGGCTGCATTTGCTGCATCTGTTGCATCTGCTGCTGTTGTCCCTGCTGTCCCTGTTGGCCTTGCGGCGGAATCTGCCGGGACTGGAAAGCTGGGTAATATGCAGGTGAACCTTGCGGGTAATAATAGTAAGGATAGGCCTGATAGGAATTGTTGTACTGCGGTTTGCTGTCATCGTACTGATTGCTCATGTAAACACCCTCCTGATTAGGAAATTATCGGACCACACGCGGACATTCGGATGCCGAAGGGGCGAAAAAGCAATGTGATTTGTAACGCCCAGTATTCCATTGGTTGAACCACTGGGCGGGACAAGCACCCTGCGGCATAAAGAACCAGAGAGAATTGGTGGCCGGATGAAAGCGCTCGCCTTGAATGACTCTTCGGGCAAGACGTTTATCCCGTTCCCTTGCACGCTGATAGAAATATCCTTTTTGCGTCGCCTCAAACCCTCCTGGGCTCTGGAAGACCATTTCTCTTATATTGCGGATCCCGGGGAAATCTAGGCAATCCGCGATCACCCGGTTTACACCGGTATTTCCTACCATCAGCATGCCCAATTTTCCATCGCCTTCTGCTTCCGCCCGCATCAACCTCGCCAATAAGGCAACATCTTCTTCCGTATGCTTCACTACAGCCATAGAAATACCTCGTTTCTGCTGAATCTTGGTGCTGGCTCACTAGTTATATCTATGATGGACGCCTGGAAATGATGACATGATTTCTGTTTGGGAGCGGGGGTAGTTATTTGGGGTGAGTGGTGGAATCGGCAGGAAGCGCGGTTTATCCGCGGGAGCGTGAGGAAATCAGCAGGAGGCGCGGGTTATCCGCGGGAGGCGCGTGAAATCGGCAGGAGGCGCAGGATATCCGCGGGAGCGTGAGGAAATCGGCAGGAGGCGATTAAGTCCGTATAATTGTGTAAAAGTGTAAAAAAAAGAATGGATCACATCAATTCTTGGTTACA